>PBGF01000001.1 GCA_002718915.1 Methanobacteriota archaeon
TACGTAGAACCCACCCATCAAACTGGCTAAAGCAACACCAATGAGTGCCATTGGAATTGTCCTAGCTGAACTTAATGCTGCACTCGTGTCTTCAATTGTATTCTTAGCATCTGATTTTTCGGAATCTGAGTAACCGCCTTTTAGAGTCATTATTGTGAAATTAGCATTATCAGCTCTCAATGGACTTCCTGGTAAGTATGTGTATGCAAACTCCGTTTGCCATCTTGATGCTGAACTTGCAAGTTTCTGTGCATCTGTGTATGCTACCTCAATAGATTGAGCAACACTCTCAGTTCCCCATGGGAATTCAATCGTTACAAGAATTGAAAAGTTTTGATCTAATACATTTCCTGTAATTGGATCAACCCAAACGTTTTCCTCATAATCCATATACAATTGTAACGTTTGTTCTTCAATAACTGGAGTTGCTGCATCTACATCAAACAATGGCAATTGTGCTGCAGTAATACTTGGCATTACTGATTCTAGCATCATTGGAGCTGAATAGTTAACATATTCATTCATTGGTACACAAACGCCTGTTGTTGTATTCGTCAAAGCCAAATTACAAAAGCCATCCATATTAGCTGCCCAAGTAGTTGGGTCTGCCATATTTGTCTGATTGCCCAATAAGGCTGTATTTATGTCTAAACTATAACTCATATCTGGCTGCATGTAATAATATGCTGAAAAATCTTCAGTCATATTTGGTAACATCATTACAAGAGGATCTCCTGATGTCATATTAGTGGTTACCCAAGGTGTGTTTACAGGATCTAGACCATAGGCTGCTGTTGAAGCTAATTGTTCTCTAATCAATGGATGAAGTGCATATCCCATAGTACAAACTCCAGACATAGCACAGCCTAAATCACCAGGTACTGGTAAAACTGCACTCTCTCCAATATACCATGGCATTTCTTTGTATGCATCACCATTTCCACTAAGCTGTGTCATTGTTGCATTCATTACGCCTGCGACTAATGGATGAGTGAATTCTGAACCCATCACACAAGTAACGCCCATATCACAGTCTAAATTACCTGGTACTGGTAAACTCCTACTACCTTCAGGATCTAAAACGAATGGCATATTCATATACGACACATTTTCCAAACCTAAAGCTGTTGCATACTCATCAATGGCTGTAAATGACATCTGTATCAATGGATGATACTGTGAACCAAAAATTGCTTGTTGATTTACGACCATAGATACGTTATCAGTAAATCTTGGTAATGTCATTGTTGAATCTGAGCGAATTGGAATCTGCAAAGCACTGTCTCCCAATGCCGTTTGTGTCAAAGCAAATGCAATCAAAGGTGCCCATTGCCTGTCTGGACAAGCTGCAGGATTCATACAATAACCATTTACAGGATCATATACTGGCAATGATGCAACAGTCGTATCATAAGGCACATCTGTTTCTACAGACCTATAATGATTTACATTAGTGGTTCCCATAATTCCTGCTGAAGGAATAATGAATCCTGGAATTGCTGTTGATTCAACACATACGTATGTATTAGGATGTGTAGTCAAAAATAAATTCATATAGGTGTGAGTTGTGTTTCCTGTAGTATCGCACCCAGCTCCAATACCAAAGAATGTAGTGCCTCCGCTAATGTATGTTCCATCAGGGGCTTGACCCTGAGCTTGCTGTGTATGAGTATCTATAAGGAAAGTTGTGTTTACTCTTGGTTCTGTTTCTCCAGAAACAAATAATGTACCTGTAGCATTCATATAAGTTCTTTCAGCTCCTGTAGCATTATCAACTCCTGCAAATACTGAACCTGATGAAAAAGTTCTGCGATCTGCTGTTATATCAAGTTCATCTAATGTTCCTTCATACTGAATTGTAGAATCAAGAGCCTCTGTAGCTTGGAAATTAATTGCAAGTCTTGGATCTGGTATGAAATTTACTACAATATCTAAAGATCTATCTGCAACTTGGCCAGTTTCTTTTCCAACCCAAATCACTTCTTTATATTGCATTTCACCAGCTGAAGTTCCAGCTAACCCTTCAGGAAGGAACCCATCAAAGGCTGCCTTTAAGGCCAAAACGCTCTCACTAGAGTAAGCAAATGTTTCATCTGCAGAATATTTGTAACAATCTATTCCACCAACCGTTTCTTCACCTTCATAAACATAATTGTTTGTATGGGTAGAAACAAAAGGATTAGGATATTGTGTGTCTTTAGCTTCTGGAAGGTCATTTGGACTCCATGTTGTATAAGCAAACTCAGCATCTGCATCATCTGCATTTTTACTTTCATAGGTAGTCCTGTCAACGTAATTATTAGTTTCTGAGAATGTTAGAATCCAATTTTCATCTGTTTTTTCTGCTGAACTAAATGCTGAAGCGTTAAAAACATAGTATGTTTTCTCATCATCACTTTTTGATGGATCTGCTGTAGCTACAATCTCAGCGTTAGTGCCTGCAGATGCTGGATAACTAATTAATGAATTTTCAGCGTTATAATCTCCTTGTAACGTTGCTGATTTAGTTTGATCAAACAGTGTCATATCTCCATCAAAGGATGTACGGCTTTCAAAATCATCAGATAACTCTTTTTGATTTGGAATATATACTCCCATAACGTATGCAGATATTAACAAAAATACTGCTCCTACAGCAACTAGTACTTGGGCGGTCATTTCGGGTTTACTCATATCACTCATGATTGAATTTCCTTGTGCTCAGTGGCACAAATATATGTGCTATTCAACACACACTAAAGCTATTCGTAGATTAAATTCTATATAATACTTTGTGCTGTTTCAAAAAATGAATCACTTTTCATTTAACTCTTCAAGCATTGTAATGAAAAGCTTAACCTCTTCAACACTCCACTCAGGATAAAACTCACCTAATTGTAACCAGGTTTCACCATCGCCTTCTGCCATTTTGTATAAATCAACAAGAGTCGCCTGAATTTTGCCTTCATCAACACTTTTTGTGTAATCTGACATTCTTTTTTCTACCTTTTCCTTGTCCACATTAAAACTAGTATTGATATCTAAATCACTATATTCAAGATAATCTCCAAGCAAACTTTGAGGAATATACAATATATACATTCCAGAAAAAAACATCACAAATTGAAATAATAAATATCCTTCAGAAGCATAACCAAACGTAAACCAACCCTCTTCTTCTAAATAAATTTTACTGTAATAATAATAACTAATAAACGTAGATATGAAGAATGAAGGAACTGAAAATAACCAATCCGTTAAACTCAATGATACGGCTTCTGGTACTTCTCTAATTATATTATGCCTTAATGCATATATTTCTAAAACCATCCAATACATTATGAAAAGCGCTAAGAACAAAAGAATTAGACTTGCTACAAACCACACATAACCTTGATCAAACATAATGAACAACAAAGTAGTCCCAAATGCAGTGAGCCAATATATTCCAATCAACCAAATTCCATGAGTCCATATTTTATGAAATAATTGTTGTAAACAAAGTAGACATAGTATTCCTGAAATAATCCAAAGTGGAGTAGAAATTAAGTAAAACTCAATACCAAATAAAGGAAGGGAAATAAGCTTCCCAATTCCACTCTCCTGGTATCCTGCAAACAATGATGTTGTAAAAGTCAAAGTGGAGAGTGCTAAAAGTAGAGAATCCTCTGATTCTCGCTCTAAATTAAATTGCCGCCCTAGCATTCCCATATTATCTTAAGTCTAAATGTTAGTAAAAAAGATTATGTGTCTGTTTTACTTATTACCTTCAAGAGCTTGATTAATTAAATCACCCATAGTTAAATTTTTCTTTGAAGCTGATTTGTAAGAAGATAAAGAGTCTTCAACCTCCTCCATAAGTTTGATGTTTAGAAAATTCTCCAACTTTTTAATCAATTTCTCATTTGGTTTCATATTTCCTGATTCCACAGATGCAATTATTGACTTCTTTTCTGATATTTTCAATGCTAAAGTAGTATGATCTAGACCCCTTTTTTCTCTAGCCTTTCGTACTATGCTACCAAAATCATTAGCCAATACCTTTTCATCTGAAGAAATATCTTTGTATCTTGTTTTTTGCTCCCTTTTCTCAAGCGTTTGTGCAACAAAGGCTCTATGACCTACTGATTCACGATGGGCTGTTTGCTTCCCCATGCCTGCACATAATGTACAAACTCTTAGCACTGAACCTGAAACTTTGCGCGATTCCAAACTCGCAGATTCCGCACCACACATTTCGCATAACATATCAAGTCACAACTGATATATATCTGACCCAATTAAATGTTTAGTGATAAAAAGTGCCTACTGAGGAAAATGATGGCGGAGTGTCTTCATCTGGAAAAGGTGAAGATTGGGACAAATGGCTGATTGAAGAGACTGAACGGTTTGAATCTGAAAAAAGACAGTTAGAAGCTGATGTTTCCAGAATGAAACGTGAAAATGCTCATCTAAAAGGAGAACTCGCAAGATTACGAGCACCTCCTCAAGTTATTGGAACTGTCAGAGATTTGCTTGAAGATGGACGCATAGGAATTAAATCTAGTAGCGGCCCTGATTTTGTAGTTCATATATCTGAAGGAATAGATAAAGAAAATTTAGAAGTAGGTGATAGAGTCGCTCTGCATAGGCAAACACTTGCTGTTCTTGAAACATTACCTTCTACAAAAGATCCGTTAGTAATGGGTGCTGAAGTTGATGAAAAACCAACTGAAAAATATTCTGATATTGGAGGATTGGTTAAAGAATTAGATGAGCTACGAAGTACTGTCGAATTACCAATGCTAAAACCTGAAAGTTTTACTAAAGTTGGAATTGAACCTCCAAAAGGAGTTCTTCTTGTTGGGCCTCCCGGTACTGGAAAAACATTGATGGCAAAAGCAGTAGCTAACGCTACAAATGCCACTTTCATAAGACTAATAGGAAGTGAACTTGTCCAAAAATATATCGGAGAAGGTGCAAGATTAGTACGGGAACTATTCCAATTAGCTCAGGAAAAATCACCAAGTATTATTTTCATTGACGAATTAGACGCAGTCGGAGCAAAAAGAATGGATGTTGGAACTACTGGCGACAGAGAAGTGCAGAGAACTTTAATGCAACTTTTAGGTGAATTAGATGGATTCACACCTAGAGGACAAGTTTCCATAATGGGTGCTTCAAATAGACCTGATATTTTAGATGAAGCTCTCTTAAGGCCTGGAAGATTTGACAGAATTATTAAAATTCCATTACCTGAAGAAGAAGCAAGAGAAAAAATAATTAAAATTCACAGTAAACCAATGAAAATTGCTAGAGGTGTGAATTACAAAAAATTAGCTGCACAAACTGAAGGATTCTCAGGAGCTGATTTAAGAGCACTTTGTGTTGAAGCTGGAATGAAAGCTATAAAAGATAATAAAAATCAAACAAATTACAAAAATTTTACAGAAGCTTTAGAAAAAATTAGAAATCGTTTGGATGATTCAGAGATTTCTGAACCTGAAAGTGGACTATACTATTGAACCAGGATACTTCAAAATATAACGCCGCAGAAGAAGCTATCAAACTTATCAAAAATGGTATGGTTGTTGGCTTAGGTACTGGCTCTACTGCAAAAATTGCAGTTGATCTAATAGGACAAAAATTATCTGATGATTTCCAAATTATTGGAATGCCAACTTCTATTAAAACCAAGGAACAAGCAAAAAGTTTAGGAATAAAGTTAATTGAAATTGATGATTCAGATAGAATTGATATTGCTATTGATGGTGCTGATGAAGTATCTCCAGATTTATCACTAATCAAGGGATTGGGTGGAGCTCTTTTAAGAGAAAAAAAAGTGGAAAAAAAAGCTAAAGAATTGATTATTATTGTTGATGAATCTAAAATTGTTGAAAAATTAGGTGTAGGATTTCTTCCTGTAGAGGTTGCTGTCGAGGCACACGAAACAACAAAAGATAAAATATCCAAGTTGGGATGCATTGCTGAATTGAGGATTGAAAAGAATAATCTACCCTTTGTTACGGATAATAAAAATTACATTTACCACTGTAAATTTGACAATGGAATAGATAATCCTAAAGAACTTGATAAACAACTAATGGAAATTGAAGGCGTAGTGGATACTGGACTATTCATAAATATGGCAACAAAAATAATCATTGGAACTCCAGATGGAACAAAAATAATTGTTTGAACTACTTACCGCGCTGTTCTTTAGCTTTAGGTCTGAGGCCTTTGTACCCACACTTTCTACAAGATGTGGCTTTCCAGCCGACTGTGGCGTTACATTTCATACACACTTTCTTTTGAAACAAACGTGCTTCAGCTTCAGGGAAACGAGCCATAAAGCAGCCGTAGAAGGCGCCATTATAATGATTTGTGCAAAAAATAAGAATTATTACAACAAAAGTACTAATAAACATACTTCTTTGGGCAATTATGTGTATAAGGCCCAAAAGGGCAATTCATATCAGGGGTTTCTAGGAATTGAGTAACTACTTGGTGTGCTATCTGAATTTGCAATATGTTTTACTCGGGGGTAGTAAGTAAATTGTTAACATTTTTATCATTTGTTTCGAACGTAGGTGACGACTTAGGAAACCCTGAACTTGAATGGGGAAGAATAACTATTTTCCTTATTTTAGCATTAGGCGTATCATTTTTATGTTCCCTTTTAGAAGCTATAATATTATCTGTGACATGGTCACATATAGAAATTTTAAGTAAGGATGACAAAAGAAGTGGTAAAAGATTAAAAGAGTTAAAAGAAGATATAGATGTTCCATTAGCTGCGATATTAACACTTAATACTATTTCACACACTGTAGGAGCTGCAGGAGTTGGTTCTGAATTTAATAAATTAGGTAATGAATGGTTTACTGTAGCGTCAATAATTCTTACAATACTAATATTAGTATTCTCAGAAATTATACCAAAAACTTTAGGTGCTATCTATTGGAAGAAATTAGCACCAAGCTCAGCATATCTTCTGGATGCGATGATATGGATTACATGGCCAATTGTTATTGTCTTGAATAGTTTTTCAAAGAAAATTGCTGAGGGTAATGAAGATCAAAAAGAAATGACAAGAGAAGAAATGATTGCTGTAGCTGAAATGGGTGAAAACCAAGGAGCTCTTGAAAAGCAAGAAACTCAAGTAATTAAAAATTTACTAACAATGGACAAAATTTTAGCTGAAGACGTTATGACTCCTAGTACTGTAATGCTAACTTTCCATCGAAATGATAAAGTAGGCGAAATAGTAGATGAACATTCACCTATTCCATTTTCTCGAATACCAATCAGAGAAGAAAACCTTGATGATATTATAGGTGTTGTTTTTAGAAGTAAAATTATGGAACTGTATGGTGAAGGAGAGATTGAACTCTCTATGGATAAGTTAATCTCAGAATTGTCTACAGTCAGTCCCGAAGATTCAATTGCCACATTACTAGATGAATTCTTAAAAAAGAGAGAACATATTTTCTTAGTAGTAGATGAATATGGGACAACACAAGGAATTATTACACTCGAAGATGCAGTAGAAACTTTACTTGGTGCTGAAATTGTAGACGAATCAGATTCTGTAGAAGATATGAGACAATTAGCTCGTGAACTATGGGAAAAGAGAAGAAAGAGAAAAACTAATCTAAAGTTTGACTAGATATCCATTCTTTAAGTCTATTTGAAATCCATATTAAGCTCGGTAAAACAAAGATAGCTATAAACATTGCATAAATTATAGTTGCTGCAGTAATTATCCCAAAATTACGGACTAATGGCATAGGAGATAAGAATAGAACTGCGAATCCTGAAAATGTAGTCAAACCTGAAATTAAAAGTGCAGAACCTGTCCGCATAATTGTAGTTTCAATAGCCTGACTCTCTGTTTTATGTTCTCGTTCTTCACGATACCTCTCAACTATATGTATGGCGTAATCTATTCCTAAACCAATTGTAAGAGCTGTAACCATTACAGTCAAAACATTAAGAGTTATGCCCAATAAAGTCATTGTTGCCATTATCCAAATCGATGCCAAAATAGTTGGGAAAACTGCAATTATTCCAAGATCTATACTTCTGTAAATAACAACTAAAATTATTGCTGCAAATAAAATTGCTATTAATGTCGATGTAATTTGAGTTTTCTGAATTTCATTAACTGTCACACTTGTAAGAACATGTCCTCCAGTTGTACTTACAGTAAAATTCTCAACGAATATCTCCGGAATATCAGCTGCTAATTCAGAACGCATAAATTCCAAACCATCATTGTCAAGTTCATAGGAAGTNGTAGGGCCAATATATATTCTTACAACTGAGGACACATAATTCCCATCATCATCTCTCTTTAGAACGTGTTTAATTTCATCAGAGTAGGACTCTCCCGTAAAAGGATCTGCTAAATCTAGTTCTCTTTGATAAAGATAATCATATAAATTGTGAATATCTGAATCTTTAGTCAAACTAAAGGTTTTTGCTTGATAAGTTAAATTAAATGTATCTGTCAATGATTGAACAAATACGTATTTTTCTCTATCATGAACTTCTATAGATTGAATTAAAGAATCATCTGAAACATCTTGCAAGTATGAAAATTCTAATCTAGCTTTATATGAATTATCTAATATTTGAATAGATGCGCTTGATGAGGTAAGATCTGCAGATGTCTGAATATTCGTTAGTGTATCTGTTCCTATTAATTCATTAGAAAAATCATACCACATAATTATAGCTTCTAGTGATGGAGAAACTACAGATTGTTCAACTTTCCAATTAACATCTAAGATATCTCCAGAATGAACCAAAAATGAATTTGTTATTGTCCATTCATGTGTCAAATTCTCTCCATGAGTGACACTGAATTCTTCAGAATCAATTCCTTTTTGAACTATTTCATGTACGGATTCAACACGTGCTGTTGCGCCTACTTTGATAACATATCTATCATCATTAAGTCCTTTGTTATCTGAACTGGCTTGTCCATATTGCAATTCATAATTTCCTTCTATGAAATCTGTTGAAGCTATATTTCCTTGAATTAAAATCTGGGATTGTGAGTAACTAGCNCCTCTAAAATCAGACTGAATCTTTTCTGCAGTTACCATTATCTCTAAATCATCTGATAANAAATCATTCAACGAAAAAGAGGTCTCTATCTGTGAGGCGCCACCAAGAGCCAAAATCGTTAGAACTATTACTGTTGAGATAATAGCCTGGGGGTGTTTATCTACAATTTGCGAAGCTTTTGATATTGAAGATTCGATAATTTCAGAATTTTGAGGCTTAATAGCCATATCTTCTGAAGAGGAATCTAATAAATATCTCATAGATGTGTAGAAAAATAAAGTTAAAACAAAGGCTGAAAATATTCCAAATGCACAAAGTAAACTAAAATCTCGAACAGGGCCAACACCACCTGTAATACCTGATAAAAATGCTATAACTGTTGTAAACATGGCAAGCGATAAGGCTTGACCTGTATGAACCTGAGATTCAATTAAGGAATCTTCTAAACTACTACCTGCTGCAATACCTTCTTGGTATCTTCTACTAATATGGACGGAAAAATCAATACCTAAACCCACAACTAGTGGAATAACTGCGACATCTAAGGCAGTCATCTTGATGCCTGCAATACCTGCAAAAGAGAAAGTCCAAAATATCGATAAAATTAAAGTTATAACCGGCAAAACCACATAACTCCAATGTCTAAATGTTAACCACAATAAAATTACAGTAACTAAAAGCATTCCAATACTCATCAGAACATTTGTATATTGTGTAGATTCATCAACATCAGAAGCCAAAAGATCTACAGAGAAAGCTTCCGCATTAATATCGCTACCTGAATCTTGATTATGGCTATCTGCAAGAGTCCTTATTTTTTGTCCAACTTCTTTTTTCTGTGCCGTAGATAATTCAGGATCCAAATTGACCATAATTATTGTTGAATTAGCAATTGGAGCATTACGCGAAGTGTCTGGCTCAAGGATTATCAATGGATCTAAATTTAAATCTTTATTGATTAACACATCACCAACAAAATCCACTTCATTCCAAGAATAATTACCACTACCTGAGGTAGATATTGAGTCGTAAACAAGCTGCCAAGGTTCTTCTGCTGTTTGCACTGCTGATAATGACAAACCCGAATCTACTAATGCTGAATCAAAAAAATCTGCAACGGATAAAACACCTTTAACTCCATTAATCTGCAAACAATCATTATGTATTTGTAAAATATCTACTAAATTATCCATAGTCAAAACATTATTAGAACTAACTGAAGTTAAATACAAATTAACTATACTAGAATCTTTACCAAAATCCTCAGTTATTGTATCGTAAGTCTCAACTTCTTCAGACTGAGGAAGAAAAGCTTGAACGTCCGTTGAAAACTCAACCTGTAAAATAAACGGTGAAATTATTAAAGTAATCAATGCTACGACTAAAATTATCTGTCTTGGACTGTCGATTGGAAGTCGTGCATAACGCTCGAGCATATTGGCGCATAAGGCGGGTGCTTAAAACCTGTCGTTACTTACCTAGGCGCCTATTTCTTTGCTGAAATGACCTAATAGCTCTTAAAAAATCGATTTTTCTCATATCTGGCCAAAACACATCAGCAAAATATAACTCAGAGTATGCTAATTGCCAAAGTAAGAAATTACTAATTCTTTCTTCACCTGAAGTTCTTAAAATTAAATCAGGGTCAGGAATATCACTAGTGTATAAATTTGATGAAATAAGGTCCGCATCAATATCATCGGACTTTAATTGTCCATTTTCAATCATTTCCCCAAGTATTTTCATTGAACGAATGATCTCTTGTCTACCTCCATAAGCAACTGCTAAATTATAATTGAAACTATCATAATCTTTTGTTTTGGCTTCCGCGTAATCTATTGCTTTCTTAACTCTTTCAGGAAGAAGCTCTCTGTGTCCTAATGCTCTAACTTTAACTTTATTTTTATGAACTCGAGGATCGTCTCCTGCACTTCGAAATGATTCCTCAAAAAGATCCATAAGCTTTTCTAATTCGTGTTCACTTCTATTAAAATTTTCTAATGAAAATGCATAAACTGTCAAAATTTTGATTCCGAGAGAACGACACCAATCTGATAAATTTTCAAGCGTATTTTTCCCCTTAAGATGGCCTTCATGAGGCAAAAGCCCTACACTCTCTGCATATCTCCTATTGCCATCCATTATAACTGCAAGATGATTTGGAACTTCACCTTTCATAATTTGGCTTTCTAATCGTCTCTGATAGACTGCATAAATCGGTGAGATAGCTTTACGTGCTAATTTGAACACAGAATGCTCTAGATACAACATTATAAAACAACTTTTATAGGGTTAAATGAGAGAAAAATATTTGTTGGAATTGGGTGGAGAAAACACTGATTTGGGTAAATATGAAGCTCTCGAATTACTGAAATTTAAGAAATATTCTCCAGAATTGGAAAGAGATGAGGGGAAAATAATAGTTATTTCAACATCAAAAATAATCAAAAAGAATATAATTAATAGACTAGCAATGACAAAAAGAATATCAAATATTATATTTACATCAACAAAAAATAACATAAAAAGCATTCTAAATGATTTAGAAAATATAAACATTGGAAATAAAAGCTTCGCAATAAGACAAATTTCGCAAAATGATTTGAATAGTGAAAAAACAGCAATACTAATTGGTGAAAAAATATCTAACAAGAATAAAACTGACTTAAATAATCCAGAGGTTAAGGTCTTATTTTACAAAAGTGACGGGTTTTTTATATCACTCTGGAACAATGATTCTGATACTGGCTACAAAAAATGTCTTAAACACCATATCAGCCACCGCCCTTATTTTTCTCCAATAAGTATCCACCCAAGAATTGCAAGAGCTATGGTAAATTTATCAAATTGTAATGAAACTGAATCAGTAATCGATCCTTTCTGCGGGACAGGAGGAATTTTGATTGAAGCTGCCGACATGGGAATGGAGGTTATTGGAATAGACATCAAAGAAAAAATGGTAGAGTACTCTAAAGGCAATCTTAAACATTATGGATTTGAAGGAAAATTAATGAATTCAGACTTTAAAGAAATAACCAATCAGAAATTTAGTTCTATTGTATGTGACCCTCCGTATGGAATAGCTTCAACAAGTGGTGGAGAAACTATTGAAAGCCTTATGAAAAGATCTCTGGATGTTTTTCAAAGAAAATTAAGAAAAGGACAGCGATTAGTAATTGCAGTTTCCAATCCAAAAATAGTAAAACATCCAAATCTCAAACTATTAAATAAATTTGAATGGTATATTCATAAATCCTTAACTCGGAATATTATAATTCTAGAGAAAAATTAGTAAGTAACATCTATTATTATATCAAAATCCATACTTCCAGATTCACTTTCTATGGTAAAAATATAATTTCCAGTAGAGCTCAAATCATCAGTAGAATATGACCAAGTTCCACTACCTGCTTCAACGCCACTTTCTTCATCTACGACAACATCATCGGCATCTGTTAACCTAAGTGTAACTTGTGACGACTCGTCAAATGGATTAACATTTGCTGATTCTAAGTCATATTCAATTTTAAGAGTAAGAAAGCCAGTCTCAACTGGAATTTCAATCATCTCTTCTGAATTATCATTTCCGTTTACATTTCCACTTTGTTCATCATGGTAATCTTCCACAACTAAGACCTCAGTCTCTACTTCATCAGATAAACCGGTAGAATCTGTAACTTTTAAAATAACTTGATATTCACCTTTATCTGGATAATTGCGATCTATTGTAGCTCCTTCATATTCCTTTGAATCTCCCTCAAAAATCCAAATGAAGGACAAATCATCACCATCTTCGTCTGATGAATCTGATGCTGAAAAAGAAATTGTTTCATTAATTTGAATCTTGGGATTTGAAGGATTTATCTTTGCTACAGGAGCATTACCGCTCGAGGCTAAAGGTTCACTTGTATCTTCATCATCATCGTCGTCACTAAGAACAAATGTGTAATAGCCATATCCTCCTGAAGCTGCAACTGCAAAAAGCAAAATGATTAGTAGGAAAGTAATCTTCTTCATTATTACATACTTATTTTTAGCCTTATTAATAATTAACCTTAGGAATAATTCAAACTTGTGGAGAAAAAGAATTATAAATAGACCTCCCGGCTAGCGCAGCCTTGAGAATTTATTCCAAGAGGTAAACGTGTCCGAAGACCCAGATTTCAAATATATAATTCGCATNGCAAACTCAGACGTTTCAGGAGAGCAAAGACTAGGCTATGCTCTAACCTCAATCAGAGGTATTGGCTCTAGAATTAGTAACGCTATTATTCAGAAACTAAAACTAGATAGTGAGAAACTAGCTGGTGAACTAACTGATAAGAACGTTGAAGATATTGAAAACGCTATAGAAAATGTNAATGATTTTGTTCCTAAATGGCTTCTAAATCGTCAAAAAGATTATGATACTGGTGAAGATATTCANCCNGTAAGTATTGACTTNAAAATGCTCCATGAAGATGATATTAATCGAATGAAAAAAATTAAATCTTACAAAGGAGTAAGACACGCATCTGGTCACAAAGTGCGTGGACAGAGAACTTATTCTAATGGTCGCAGAGGATTAGCATTAGGTGTAAGTAAAAGGAAAGGTGCATAGATAAATGGGCGATCCAAAATTTCCTAGTAAGCACTATAACACTCCTTCACACCCTTGGCAAAAAGTTCGTATCGATCAAGAAAGAAATCTTACACACCAATATGGTTTGAAATCTAAAAAAGAAATCTGGAAAGCTGATACCAAAGTTCGTGAAATGCGTCGTCAGGCAAGAAAATTAACTGCTAAAGCTAATGATGAACAAGCTCAAAAAGAAAAAACTCTTCTATTAAATAAACTAAGTAGATTAGGGATGCTTGAGCAAGGTGCAGCTTTAGAAGATGTATTAAGAATGGCTCCTGAAAATATTCTAGACCGAAGATTACAAACTCAAGTTTACCTCCAAGGATTAGCTTCTACCGTTAAGCAATCTAGACAACTTATTATTCATGGNCACATTTCTGTTGAAGGTGCAGTAAATAGAGTTCCTGGAATGCTTGTAACTAAAAATCAAGAAAAAAATATCACTTATTCACCATCATCTGCGCTAAACAGTGACTTACATCCAGTTAGGCCTGGAGCAAAGGAATCGTACGAGGATGAAGAAATNGTCGAAGAAGAAACTAATGAGGAAGAAGTAATTGAAGAATCTAAAGAAGAACCTAAAAATACTGAAACCACAAATGAAGAAAGTAAAGATAGTAAAAATAAAGAGGAGGCCAAATAATGGAAAAATGGGCAGTTGCACATATTTTTGCGTCTCACAATAACATAATTATCACAGCTACAGATTCAACTGGAGCTGAAACTATTGCAAAATGTTCTGGAGGGATGGTCGTTAGATCTCAAAGAGAAGAATCAAGACCACACGCAGCTATGTTAGCTGCAGGACAAGTTGCAGAAGCCTTACAAGAAAGAGGAATAAAGGAAGTTCACGTTAAATTAAGAGGNGCTGGAGGTAAAAGAGGAGGCACTCCCGGACCCGGAGCTCAAGCTGCAATTAGGACACTGGCACGGGCTGGAATGACTATTTCACGTATTGATGATGTTACACCAATTCCACATGANGGTGGAAGAGCTAAGGGTGGCAGAAGGGGTAGGAGAGTTTAATGAAAGTAAAACTAAGAAAAAATGAAAAGTTTTTTGCTCAAGTCGAATTTATTGATGTNAATTACTCATTTGTTAATTCAATAAGAAGATCATTAGTTTCTATGGTTCCTTGTCTTGCTATTCATGAAGTTGATTTTCACATGGGTTCTTTGGGAGCATACGTTGATGAAGAAAGTGGTGAAGAAAAAGAATATGAATCTATTAGTGCTATGTTCAATGAAATTGTAGCACACCGTATTGGAATGTTACCAATACCTACTGATGAAAAAACAATCGAAGCCTTTGGTGATAGTATAAATGATGACTCAAAGCAGCCTGACATTATGTATTCACTACATAAACAAGGCCCTTGCACAGTTTATTCAGGAGATTTAGAACCTGTGAATGGAGATACATCACTAACTATTCCTGAAACAAGTGTTCCTATTGTGAAACTTGCTGAAGGGCAAGCTATTCTAGTTTATGCAAAAGCAAAAATGGGAACTGCAAAGCAGCACGCAAAGTGGCAAACTGCTGTAGCTCCAAGGTTTTACCAAGCTCCAACATTAACTGTATCTTCTGGAAAAGGTAGCAAAACTGTAATTGATGTTGTNGGTAAAGCAAATTTCAAGAAGAAAGGTAAAAANCACATTATTGAGGATCCTGTAAAGGCTCATGAAGCTATCAAAAAACTGGAATCTTTATGGAANGATGAAGATGCTCAAAAAGCAATGACNGTAACACGTAATAAAACACATTTTATTTTAGAATTTGAAACAACTGGTGCAATGGAAGCTAAACTTGCTCTTGAGCAAGCATTGAAAACTTTAGATAATCATTGTAAAGACTTCATGACCAGTCTTGACGCTGCCGCATAAGCGCGGGGGTCGCATAGCCAGGCCAATTGCGCTAGGTTGAGGGCCTAGTCCTTAGTGGTGCGTGGGTTCAAATCCCACCCCCCGCACCATTGTCTATAATTTTAGCTCAACGCCTTTTGTTTTTACTAAGTCAAAGCCACCACTAGGCAACAATTTCTCAATATCTGTAGATTCTGCACTAAATACCTCTGAAAGTTTACGAATGACTATCTTTCTTTCAGTAAAACCTGGCCTAAATATCACATATTTTTCAGAATGTTTTTCTACCGAACTTATTGGACCACCCATAAACTTTAGATTTCCCTCATACGAAATGAGACCAATTGCAACATTCAATTCAAGATTTCTATTCCAATTCCTCTTACCACGGATAACAAAAGCTCCCTTTGCAAGAAATTCTCCTGTATTTGGAGTCTTAGAAACTTTATCATTTTCTACCCAGAAAGAATGACCGCCCGAAACACGTGCACCCCATGCTTTACTATATGATAGACTAAAATTACATGCCTCCAGCATAGAAAGTTCAGAGGGTTGAACGCCATTTACATTCTTCACTACTACACTAGGAGCTCCATGAATATCTGCATGAGCATATCTGTCATTCGTCTTTAGATACTTCTTAACAACTTGCTCATTTGATCTTGCATCTTTCCCTGCAACTGCAATTTCACCTTCTGTAGTAATAAACCACCTAAAGCGCTCAAACCATTCAATATTTTTATTCTTAATTATTTTCTTTTTAGGCTTTGAAACTGGTTTTGAAGCTATAACTTCCCTCGTTCTTTCAGCCTTTCTATCCATCTCCTTAGACTTGTCAAAATATGAAGATGCATTAGCTTCTAATGATCTCTTTTTATCAATCAAAATTTTAGTATTGTCCAATTCAATTACTACTTCATCCTCATCATTCTCAAAATCAATCATGTTCTGAATCTCATTCAATTTTGAAAAAATTATATTACCTTTTTCTCTATAAATCTTCGATTTTACATTGTATTTTTCTATAGCTTTATTCTGATGATCTACTCGAACTTCATCAGAACTTTTAACTTCCTTCTTAACTGGTTCTAAATTAGAAATATAATCTTCTATAGCCTCATCGAGTGTAGAAAATTTAGAATCAACTTCCATACCTAAATCAAAGGTTGAAACTGTAAATCTTTCACCATCATCATCTACAAATATAGTTGGATCAATTATTTCACTTAGTATTCTTTTTAATTCCTCATATATATGTTTCGAATTAGCCTCAGAAGTGTTTCCTTCTTTATCTATTCCTAAATTCTTACAAATCAATGTTGAAATGTCCCCTCCAACGTTGCAATCTATTGTTAATGCAGCACCTAGTCCTCTTTGTGAATTAACTAATTTATCATTAAAAGAATCAAAATCAACAGTATATGGATCTATACTTGGTGGTGACTGATAAGATAAACCTGCTTCAAGGGACCTATGACGGAATTTTTGTTTCCGCATTACTGCTAATATTTTATCTGCTGAACACAAAACAATGTTACCCTTGTGAAACATTTCAAAAATTAGAGTTATCTTTTCTTCTTTTCGGATAAAAGAAATAGATAATATTCTATCCCCATTTATCTGTTCTATGGCTTCTATTCTTGATTTCTTAATAAGTTTCCTAACTTTTTGCACGAAAACACCTTGATTCGATTCTGTGCTTATTGATGCTTTAGTAAGATAAGCCCAACCAGATAAATCTATCAATAATCTTACTGTACCTTTTTCTCTAGAACGTAACTTAAGAACTACTTTGTTCAGATCTGGCCTACCAAATTGGTCAACACGTGAACCAACTAAAGTTTGCCAACCATCAATTAACTGACTAATATCTGGACCAGTCAGGGCTTTTTTCATTTACAAGGGAAAGACTAGACTTATTCTTCTGAGTCCTTATTTCTGTAGTAAGTTGAAAGTAATACTGCTGCACCAACTGCACCAACCAATGACAAGAAACTCATATAGAATGAAGGATTGCTTGCCTTAGTCTTCACTACTTTAAAATACTGTGAACCAATATTGTTATCGTTTTCTGATTCTGTTATTTTTGCTGAAGGATCAACGGACACCTTAATAGGAATACCTACTTCATCTCCATCGTGTGCTCTTCCAGGATTCCAGTTCATGAATAATGGTGAAGTAGTTTCACCTCCGTTTGGAGCTAATGAAGGAATTACCATTACTGCACCTAATTGTGAACCATCTACAAGGAAGATTACTTCCACATTCTTGACTTCATTGCCATCTAGGTCAACTGTTCCACCGTTATTTCTGACTGTTGCTGTAATTATAACTCTTTGTGAGTCTCCTCTAGAGTTAATCCAAGCACTTGATTGACTAAATGTGATATCTGTATCTAATACTTCAAGATCTGGTTGTGGAATAATAACTGAGAACGTACAACTTTCTTCATTTCCTGATTCAACACTCTCTGCTAAAAGACCCACTGTATAGGTACCAGGCCTAGCTGTTGATGAAGGTTCAATAGTCATAGTCCCTTCTTGTGTATAGACTGCATTAACAGATGAATCACTTGTACCTGTTATTTGTAGAGTGCTAAAACCTGGAACTAAAGTCCAAAAATTCTGCTCTATATTAGCTTCATTGGTAACTGTCATATCAAATGTATACTGGTCGGTTTCCCATCCACTATTTTCCATATCATATCCCCAAAAATATGTTTCTGATTGAAACATTACATTAGTATCACCGGCGTGACCATCATCACACTCTAATGTGTGTTGATATCCCGTTTTTGCAGTTATAGTAAATTTCTGTGCCTGTGTGAAATTACCTGAAGTTGGCGCTGTAGTATCATTTATACAATCTGAACTTCCACATGTACCTGGAGAACCGCCCTTTCTGAATACAGGATCTGATGCTGCATAAATCGAAAGTTGTCCTGATTCACCTGCTTCACACCCACCAATACA
>PBGF01000002.1 GCA_002718915.1 Methanobacteriota archaeon
TAATATCTCATTAATGTTTTTTACACTTTTTGATTTTATAGAATTATTATACACTTCAGTCTTGGCCATTATGAGAATTCCATCTCCTCCATTATTCTTTATGGTTGAATTTTCTATCCTTACACCATCATAGCCAGTTACTATACCATCTCCAATTGTATTCTGGATTGTAACATTTGAGATAGTTAATGCAGTGTATGCACGTATTCCTATGTTACATCCATCAATAGTTACATTGTCGATCTTGATATTACTACCTAAACTTGAATAAATACAAGAATCATGTGTATCATTACCACTTCGTTTAATCGTTAAATTCTTTATAGTAATCGTATTTGTTTTTAGATTGAGAACTGTATCTTGCCAGCCACCACTAATTGATACTCCAGACGAATTACCAACTATAGTAACTCTCTCTGTAACATTGATATTTGTCTCAACATAATCCCAATCCCATAATTGTAAGACATCTCCTGAAGACGCATTATCTATTGCATCTTGGATAGTAGCTGACTGATGGCCACTATTCAAATTCTTAATCAAACCTTGTTTCCAATATGATGGAACTGTAACTGTCTCTGTATGAGACGTTGTCATATTGATATCATATGCCTTAGCACGAACACCGTAATGATAATACAATGTAGTCGTTGCTTCATCAGGTGTAGAACTTCCATCATAAATTCTGAATTTTAATGTGAAATTCTTACTAATTAATCCATTACTGTCTGTCTTAGAATCACTTCCACCATAGTATGGTGTTACATATTTGTTAGAACCATCACTTACTAATTTAACATCTAAATCTTCAAACCCAACAGTTGCATTCTGCATGAATTTTAATGTCAAATCATTGTAGATCGCAAAGTATGCATTTGCATGAACATTTATTGTTGAGAAAGTCGTATTCTTTGCAGAATTACCTATAGTTGTTTTAAAGAACTGAATATCATAATTACCACTACCTGAAACTGAAGTATTACCTAAATAAAAATAATCTGAATGTTGAATTAGAATACCTTGATGTCCATTGTCAGTTATTGTATTAGATTCAATGACACCTGTGTTTGATGAGGAGCCTGTAACAGAAATACCTCGTCTATCAGAATCGGAAATTATATTATCCTTGATTAAAACACGCGGTGCGCCATTGAAAACTGTTATGCCATCATCATTATCTACAATTGTATTACCATCAATTACTGAATCTGCAGCACCATCAAAATAAATTCCATCTAAGGTATTATTTCTAATTGTATTAGATTTTATTACCACGTTATCTTCAGAAGCTTTGATACCATGATTACCATTCCACCAAATATTGTTATTGTAAATCTTGACGGCTGTAGTTGATGAATCACCAACCCAAATCTCAATACCATGAAGGTCATTATTAGAAAAGGTTGAATTACCAACCCATGCTCCCGAACCCTCAATGGAAACTCCCTTACTACATGTTTTTACTATCACATTCTCAATAGTGACATCATCTCCTACAACTTGGAATCCGTTATATCCTGCAGTATCTCCACAATTTTCAATATTAATACTACTAATTGAAGAATCATCAGAGCTCATTTTGAAAGCAATACCACTTGAAGTTGCATTAAGTGTTGTATTTCCAGTTCCATTACCAATTATCGTTATACTCTCATCAACATCTACATTTTCGCTGTAATTCCAAGCCCAAATGTGCAATGTATCTCCTGCAGATGCATTATCAACTGCATCTTGAATTTTGTAATAATCATTACTTGTATCTGTATTCCTAACGAGACCCTTAACCCAATATGAAGGAACTGAAACTGTCTCAGTATGAGATGTACTCATATCTATCGATTTTTCTTTACTTCTTACACCATAGTGATATTTGAGAATATTAGGAATCGTAGTAGGTGTTGAACTACCATCATAGACTCTGTAAATCAATGAAAAAGTTGCTCCAGCCTCTCCATTTGAATCTGAAACTGAATCTGTTCCACCATAGAAAGGTGTGGAATACTTAGTAACTCCATCACTTGTTAATGCAAAATCTATTCCTGGGAAACCGTCGTCATCATCATCCTCAAAAACAATTGCAAGATTAGCAGTTATGGTTAACTTAGAAGTGGAATCAACACTTATTGATGTAAATGTAAAATTAAAAGCTGCATTATCAGTTGAACCTTGAAGATATACATCTTTAGTACTACTGTCTGAAACTGTATTGTGCTTAATTGTATTGTTATCCGATCCAGATAATAACCAAAGGCCATATCCGCCGTTCTCATCAACTTTATTGAACGTTAGGTTACAATAATCACAAGTACTGTACTTGATACCTCCATCATTCTCCTCAATTGTATTACCTTTTACAGTTAATAATTTGGAATTGATAGCAACAAAACCATAACCTGCATTCTCTTTGATGGTATTATTGAAAATCTCTGTGGAATTTGATGCGGAAATAACTATGGCATTATCCTCATTATCTGTAAGATTATTATTCTTAACCTCTCCAGAAGTAGAATTCAGTAACAGATTTATCCCATAACCAGAGTTGGACTTAACTGTATTTTTGTAAATGAAAGCGTTTGTACTATTTTGAACTTTAATACCTTGAAGACCTCCTTCAATCGTATTATTTTCAATATATACTGAATTAGAATCTAAAATTACTACTGCAATACTAGAAGAATCTCCATCAATTGTATTCAATTTAATAACTACATTGCTAGCTTGAATTTGTATTGACTGACCCTCATTATCAACTAAATTATTACTATCAATTGTACTTCGGGCTCCTTCATCACTAATTTTTATTCCAGCATCTTCGTTATATTTTATTGTATTGTTGAATATATTTGTAAATATTCCATTATTCAAAATAGCTACATTGGAATTATCATTTATGGTATTATCTTTTATCGTATTGTTTGCAGACTTAGTTGCATCATTCAAAATATGTATGCCGTATTTACCATTGCCTTTGATAATATTGTGTACAATTTTATTCTTTGAAGATTCTGTAAGAACTATTCCTGAATAATCATTTGAATCAATTGTATTATTGTAAAGTGTTGTATCTTCAACTTCAATTAACCTAACAGCTCTACCTGTTGCTGAATCTCCATTATTCTTAATTGTATTATTATCAATAAATCCATCATCACAATTTGATGATAAGTAAAGAGCATCACCTAAATTATTCTTAATTTCATTCTGTTTTATTCTGAGCCTTTTTGAATCTGTAAGATAAATTCCAAATGTAGTATGATCATCTACAGTATTACTTGATATTATTGCATCATTTGAAGAGGAAAAGTACAATCCAGCATTATTATCTGAAGCAGTATTTCCTTTAGTAATTATATCATCTGAATTTGACACATACAATCCATAATCTGTGTTTGAACTCAATGTATTATTGTCTATAATACTGTCATCTGAACTTGTTACTTTAATTCCATGATCTCCGGAGCTTGAAAATGTATTGTTCCTAATTTTTGCTCGATCTGATGATTGAACATATAATCCAGAATAATAACTTGAAGAAACTGTATTTGAATAAATCTTATTATCTGTTGAACTAGATTTTAAGTGAATTCCACTTCTTCCTGAATTTGTAATTGTATTGTTTTCTAAAAGATTCGTTTTTGACCCTGTAAGATATAATGCACCATAATCTGTACCATCATCTGAGGCTGAATTCAAAATTTTATTATCTTTGAAAGTTCCACTATCTGTATTTTTAATGTAAACTCCATAATCTCCGTTTGAAGAATCTTTGAATGTCGACTTTTCTATTAAGAAACCATCTGAATCTTCAATAAGTGCAAGATTAGAACCTATAAATGTAGAATTTTGAACTTTTAATGTAGAAGCTCCATTCGCATATAATTCGTAGGTTTTACTATCTCCTACCTTCGTATTGTTCTTAATTGTAACTCCAGAACTATCTGAAATATATAATCCATAAGCTGACGAACCTCCATATCCTGCATTGTGAATAAACACATTATCTAGAATTACAGAGCTACTACCATCACTAATTTCAAAACCATGTGATGAAGAAGCATTCTTGAAGAAACTATTCTTTACAGTTATTGTACTAACATCCTCAAATAAAATTGATTTTCTATCTGTTCCATTAACTGTCACATTAGTAATTGTTGAACTACTGGTTCCATCAAAATGAACTCCATTATTACTATCTGCCGCACTAATTGACAAATTTTGTAACTGTAAATTATTGTAACTGCCTGCAAATAGAACACTATCTGAAGAACCTTGCAAAGTTAAATTCTCAATTGTAACTGAATTAGATTTGATTTCTATTGCATTATCTGAAGAACCGCCATCTACTATTGCAGTCTCTGTCGAATTACCTCTGAGAACAATACCTTTTGTAACTTCCAAACTATTGTAATTCCATGCCCAAAGTTGAAGCACATCTCCCGCACTTGATGCACTAACTGCTGATGAAAAACTAGAGTATAGTGTTTCTGTATCCTTATTCTCAATTACTCCGTCTTTGTAATTATTCGGAACTTCTATGTTTTTGGTCCCGTCTGAATCAAATGTGAATGAAGTAGTCTTTGCCCTAACACCATGTGCTATTTTTACTGTAACTGTGTTATCATTAAGTGTATTTGAACTACTATAATATCCTGATCGTACATATTCTGCTGAAGAAACATAACCTGAAGAATCTGTCCGTGAATCAGTTCCACCCCAGTGAGGTGTCTTGTAATAAGTAGTTGCACTATCCTTAATTTCTAAATCAACATTTGAAAAAACATTATCATCTTCATCTAATGTACGAATATTCAAATTATTATAGACATTGATTAATGCACTACTATAAACATTAATTGATGAATATGAATTACTAAAGAATTGTACTGCATTCGTTCCCGTACAGTAACAATAATAAAAATATAAATCATTACTAGTATGATCTGAAAAAGTGTTGTTCCCAAAGATACTCTTGTAACTGTATCTATTCAGGTAGATACCATATCTTTGGTCATTATCTCCATCGAAAGTATTATTCTCGACTACCCATTCTCTGGAGTAATAATGACTCCAAATTCCATCAGTTGATTGACTTTTGAATAAATTGTCTTTAATCAAAAAGGCATAACTATAGGTAGAACTTGTGTCTCCTTTGTAAATCCCATAATTATTATCAACAAAACGGTTGCCGACAAATTCAAGTGGGTTAGAACGTGCATTTGTATTTCCTGAATAATATAAATAAATTCCCTCTTCTGTGTTATTATGTATATAATTATTTTTAATTATAGTTCCATAATATGAATAATACATCCTAATTCCCTCACGGTAACCTGTAATTTCATTATTTTCAACTACCATGTCATTTTGCTGGTAAAAATACATTCCATAATAATGTGCTGAATCTGTGGAGCTCAGATTTGAATTTTTAATTACTACATCTGGACTATTATATACTAGAATACCAATATAACTATCTACTCGAACGTTATCTATAACTGTATTACTTGAAGAATATAAATTAATACCTGCATAGGACGTAGTTGCAGTACAACAACTAGTTGAATTCTTACTTTTTATAACTGCTAAATTTTTGATAATTGAATTATCACTAGAAGAATCAAATGCAAGTGCACTGCCCTGATATCTTGCATTAACTGTAGTTCTATATTGGCCCGAACCGATAATTGTAAGTCTTTTATTGCTGTAAACTTGTTCTTTGAAATGGCCTGGCCAAACCTCAATTACATTTTGACTTGCTGCATCTGAAACTGCATCTGAAATGCTATAGAATAATTTACCTTTATTTCTATTGAAAACTCTATCATCTGGCAACTTACCCGAATATTTGCCACTAGATATTGTCGCTACTTTAGGATCTTCTGTCCATGAATCTTTATGGAATCCAATATATGGTTTGAAACTAGTACCTGATGAAGAACCGTAATAAATCTTCTTAATAACATACTGATTATCTATCTTACCTTGACTATTGGTCTTAGAATCCGAACCTCCAAAATGAGAAGTCATGTAAAGAACTGTAGCTGTACCTAGTGGATCATCATATATTGCCTTAACTTGAGTGCTACTCAATTCTTCTTTAAAAATAACTAAATTATCAACAATTCCATCCATATATCCTGAACAACCGGTAGTCGAGCAGCGGCCTATGTAATTATATGAATAACCAGATCTCATGTAAGCTGTAGTGCCCGAAAATGAATTAGTAGAATCTAAAGTACCATTAACATAAATTCTCATTTTGTCTGAATCTTCACTCCAAGTTCCTGTAATATGATACCAAACACCTGTAGCCATTACTGTTGTTCCTGTGATTTTTTGATGGCCTGATGGAGTGCCATAAAAATAAGCTCCAAATTCAGGCTTACCTGCTGATGTAACGCCCAGATAAGCGTCAGCATCATATCTATAATTTACAATACCTTCAACAGTACTTCCTGTGGGAAATGAGTCAAATTTAACCCAAGTTGAAACTGTGTAATGATCATATCCATTACAATTCCCAAAAGTATTACAGTTATTATTCCGAGCATAGTCATTACTGCCATCAAAATTAATACCATTACCATATTTACCACTTACAAAACTTGCTCCGCTATAAAGATAGGCATAATGTGAAGAAGTCACTGTATCATAAGCCGCACAACAACTAGATTCATCCATTTTGTAATAGTTAACTAAATTACCATTAAGAGTCGTATTCATAATTATAGCTGCACTATTTCCATCTGCAATGAATACATCTGCATTACTAACGGTAGCAAACATCTCTGTCCCTTCCGGAGCCCAATTCACAACTCCTACTTTATTTTGCTCAACCCATTTATGACCTAATCTTTCAAAGTCTTCAGAATATGTGACTACTGATTCATCTGCAGCCTTAATAATCTTAACATCATCTACATACCATCCTTCATAATCATGCTCAGAACCATCACTACAAAATTTAAATTTCAGCCTAATATCTTCTCCTCTATAATCTGTTAGATTAAACCGCTTAGTTTGCCAACCTGAAGAATCATCCATAAATGCACCATCTGAACCGCAATCTCCTGTAAATGTCCCATCATATCCTCCAATAGGCGTAAGCAATTGCCATGTTGATCCTGAATTTTTAGAAATGTAAACCTGGCCTCCGTCATACATATCCTCTGTTTCATACCATGTTTTTATCTCTAAAATTCTAGTTTCACCAACGCCTCCACTTGGTAAAGAGATATCTGATTTTTGTTTAAAAGAACCTGACCAAGAATCAAGATAGGTATCTTCATCACCATCTCCAGCCCAGAAAGAGTTCGTCCCACCATTCGCCTTCCTGTCTGAATCTATGGTTGTATTCACCCTATTCCATACATAAGTAGCATTTGCTGTAACTGATATTTCTACTTCTTCTTTTTCTAACAATCTAGAATCTGAATCTATGTATAAATCATCGAAATCTGTGTCAATAATTACATTATTCCACCCATTACGGTGAGCATCGGAATCATAACCATGGTGTATGTCATAATTATCTGTATTTGTGAAATCTACATCACGGAGAGTATTATTCTCGGCCTCTCTTGTAAAAGATATTGCAAATTTTTCATCATTAAAATCACAATTGTAAACTGTATTATTATCTGCGCCAAAGAATAAAAGGCCGACATCTTCATTATCATTAAAATAAGAATTATTAAAATAATTATTACTAGATTGATCTACTTTTAATCCAATTTTATTATATTGTAAATTAATATCATCAATAATTATACTTCCACCATATGTTATTGTAATAGCTGCAACATCTGCACAATGAAAATCTCCTCCATAAATATTAATGTTTTCAGAGTTTGTAATAACCAAACCTTTATCGAGTGCAGAACCATCACAATGCATCGAAAGATATCTAAGCTCTACTTCATCTGCACTGGAAACTTTGAAAGCATATTTGTTATATTTTGATAATACATCATAAACTTTAACCTCATCTGCAGTTACTAAAACTCCAACATCTGAACTATCAGACCCACTGTACTGAACCTCAAAATACTTCAACTCAGCTTCAGCTGCAGATAATTTAAATGCAAAATCTCCTGCGCTTGCATTGACTACTGGCTTAACGAAATCTCCACCCCAGTATATTTTCTCAAACTCTGAGGCTGTTACGACATCACTCCAAATACTGACGTCGTCAATGGTACCATCAAAGTAATCATGTGGGTTTCCATCAGCATCATAATCCATTGCTCCGATATACAATTTTCCAGAAGTAGCATTTATGTTCGAACCATATCCACAACTGTTGTCATCTATTTCTCCATTAATGTAAAACTTGACTCCTCCATCATAAACTGCTGCAACGTGGGTCCAATTATTTTCAGGAATTACTGAATCACTTGCGCACCCCCCCTGACTACTACCCATACCAAATTGAAAATATACCTTACCGTTATTGTTAATCCCTAGCAAGTAACCGCCTTTAGTGCCGTCTAAATTTTTATAGTTTGAAGCTATGGTTTGGATAGAACCGGTATTGTCCAAATTAATCCAGGCACTGATCGACATTGATTTATCATTAAAAGTAAATGCTGAATCATAATCTACCTCAACATAATCGTTTGTACCATCAAAATCAAGACCATTGCCCCATACGCCAGCACCAGTTGATGCACCTTCTACATCTCCTGGAATGTTATGACACCAAACTCCATCATCAACTTCAGAAGGATTTGTTTCATCTAAAGAATATTTGGCAATCAAATCACCATCATTACAATCATATAAGTCATCTAGATCAATACCATAATTACCACCTATCAAGGTAACTTTTTTGTTTACTGTAACATTATCATGATAAGTCCTAGATGCTACTTTGATTGTATCTCCTGTACTAGCATTTTCTACCGCCTGAGTAATATTTGTATAGTCTGAACCTCCAAACTTATCAACTGTATGGGTGGCAGCCTCTGTATCGTCTGAAACAAAAACAAAAAATAGCAATGCAACTAACAAAAGCAAACCTGCGTTTAACATTCTGTTCTTTGCATCCATGATTTTATCCTAATGTACGGCCGCGTACATACGCGTACCAACGCTATATAAAATACAAGGCTCCCAAATTAAGATTAAAATAGGAATAAATTATTACAAATAGACTGCCCTTTTTGACGTTCTATGAGTATAACTGATGACACATTTAAAGAATTGATGAAAAGATTTGCATCTGGAGTTACATTAATCACTTTTGAAAATGAAGGGAAATACAGCGGATTAACAGTGTCAAGTTTTTGTTCACTATCAATGAATCCACCATTGATTTTGATATGTATCGACAAGAAAATCCCTAGTCATAAATTACTAAAAAATGGAACTAATTTTGGAGTAAATATTTGCACTTCTGAGCAAGGAAAATTGGCATGGGATTTTGCCAATTCAAATGTTGATAAAAACGAACTTATTTTATCATTAAACCATCGAATTACCGACGATAAAGTTCCTCTTTTAAATGATTGTCTGGCATCAATGGAATGCACAATAAAAGAAACATACGAAGGTGGCGATCATACCATTTTTGTAGGTCAAATTGGGAATGGGCATTTTGATGAAAAATCGGACCCATTAATTTACTACAAATCAGGACTTGGAGACTTCAAACCAAACTAGCCAAATAATCCTCAACTATTTCTTTAGGAACTTCGCCCCTAAGCGCCACTTGAGTACGATAAAAGAAGGCTGAAAACCACATCTCTTTAATTTCAATTTCCCCTTTTTCTAAAATATATAATTTTACTGGACGCCAAAGCCCCATATCCATCAAAGTAGAACATTCTTTACCTTTTATTTCTAAATTACTTTTCAAGAACAAATTTTCAAGTTTCAAAGCAACTTCTTCTCCTTCTAAGCGAACCAAAACTGCTTTATTATTACGGAAATTATAACCTTGAAGGCCTAAAAAAAGACCTGATAAACCTAGAAGAAGAAACGATAAATTAATTGCTGTAGTAAGTAATGGGAAAATTTCAGATTGATCTGGTAACGCATAAATTGCAATAATTAAATAGCAAAATAATGCAAGAGAGATTATCAGTAAGGATACAAAGTACCACTCACGGCTTTCTGACTTATATTTGATTTTAGACATTAGAATAAAGTTTGTTGCTTAGGTGATCTTTTACCTGATTTTAATGCTTTCTCATCCCAATCAAAAACATCTGTTATCCTTGACAAAGATTTAGCAAGTCTGTCTGCATAATAATTATAATCTGGAGTAGGGCAGTCTTCCTCAGGTATGTATGGTTCAACAACCATTGGACTTACGTTTGCATCTGTCACAATAAATGAAATTTTCATACCACTAACAAAAGGTCTTCCAGTCTCAACATATTTCTTGTATGCTTGAAGATGCGCCTGATTATCCTCATTCACATATTTTCTTTTTAGATTAACTGTTTTAGAAATTACTAAAGTATTCTTTTCAACTTCTCCCTTTGAAANCTTTGTTACCCAATCCTTAGAAAGATTTAGAGCATTATCAATTTCACTTTCCATTAAGCATGAAAACACTTCTTCTAGTGCTTCAACCTGTGAAGGAAATGAATCTGTACGTCTCGTTTCATATCCTCTAATTAACATACTTTTCTTAGGCCAAACTTGTTTCCCAACATACCTTTTTTTGGCCCCATGGGAGAAAAATGGTTGCANAATCTTCTCAAATTCAAGCTGCTTTGCTCCAACTGAATATCTTTCAGCTATTTTTTCCCCAAAAGTTATTGTTTCTTTCAAATTAGGATTAGGNGAACGGAAAAAAACTGAATCTGTATCNCCATAAATCACTTCTAAACCTTCTGCTTCTAATTCTTTCAAAATATCCTTGACATATTCTCTAGCATATGCAGTTATTGAGGCGCCAATATCTAAATTGGTAAATCGGTAAAAATAAGAAGCAAACACGCCATAAACCGAATTCATTAAAATTTTAATTGCTTCTTGTACACGGCGATAATATAACTCTTCCATATCTGTTTTAGCCTCAGATTGAAGCTTTTTAGCAGAATCTCTATCTGCCATCAAATTTGTCAATAATTCTGGAAGAATGCCTTTCTTTTGTTCAGGGCTCTTAAATTTTACTCCTAGTGGAGTCTCAATATTTCCATCATCAGATCTCGTTGTAAAACAAAGATTTTTATCAATAATTATACTTGGATACATTGACTTAAAATCCAAAACACAAACACAATCATACAAACCGGGATCAACTGTATGAACATACCCTCCTTCTATATGTCCTGTTCTTTTTCTTCGATTAGTTCCAGGAACTCCTATTTTTTTCGAATCTGCAAACCTAATCATCAATGAATCTATCATCATTGAAGTAATCCCATTGATTACATCATCAAGAGGTAACATTGAAACGGTGCCAATGTGTTGATATTTTTGAATAACCATTATATGTTCCAAAATTTCTAAAGCTAATTTTGCATCTTCAAGACAGTAATCCATCACCTTTTCAGGATTATTATTCCATTCTTCATCCATTTTCTTAGGATTAACATCGTGTTTCTCTCTTCCTAATAGCTCTTTTGCTACTGCATTAAGTGATTCCTGCCGTGGACGAATTTCTCTCTTAACATTCCACCAAGCATCAATAACAACACGACCTTCAACTCTCCAAAATCTTTGCATTTTCTGCTCAATTTTAGATTTATTTCGTCCAAGATCCAAATTAATTCTATGCACATCTGCTCTTTCAACTAATAAAGGCAAATCATATCCATCAATATTGTAACCTGTAATTATATCTGGATCAAATTTAGAAATTGCAGATACAAAATTTTTTAGAATATCAAATTCTTCACCATGCAATGTTTCTTCATGAATATATCCTTTTGAATCTTTGACACAAAAACTTAAGCAATAAATTGTTCTTTCAAAAATAGAATTTTCTATATCAAAACTTAATATCTTAAAATCTGACTCAAAATCATCGCATTGTTTAATAGAAGTGGCTTCAATTAATTTACATGTAAAATTGCGATCCGTGATTGCTTCACCTTCTATTGATACACACCCTCCTATATCATTGTCATAAAGATACCTGTAATGAAATGGAATATCTGAAGCTAAGAGTTTAAATCCATTATTTTTCAACCAATCTTTAAGCTTATAGAGTTTATCTGGTGTTTTTGTAAAAACTCTAGTACATTTTCTAACTTCTCCATCAACCCACAGTTCCTCATCTTCAATGGATTCTACATTGTCATCTTTTTTCAACTGCTTTTTGATATCCTTAGTTGCTTCAACAATTTGAAAATAAGGACGTAAAAGAGGAGTACGGACTGCAATTGCTTCTCCTTCCTTAGTTGTACCATAAAGATAGACTATGGCTCTATCCATTCCATTAACTATTTCTTTGTGATATGCTGAATTAAGCAACCTTATTGAATATTCCACAAATTACCAGTAAGAGGCTGCTATTATTCTATTGCTTCAAAGTGATGATAAAGCATGATCGAAATCATCTTTTAAATCATCAAAATCTTCTAAACCTGTTGAAAAACGTATAAAACCTAAGTCAATTCCTGCAGCAAGACGATCTTCTTGCGTCCATGAAGCATGTGTGGTTGAATATGGCATAGATATCAAAGATTCTACTCCGCCCAGAGAAATTGCTTGGGATGCAACCTTCATTTTGTTCATTAAATTACGTCCTGCATCATCACCACCATCAACTACAAACGAAACCATATTGCCTGAACCTAACAAAATCTTCTTAGATAAGTCATAATCTTCATGACTTTTTAAACCAGGATAGATTACTTTCTTAATTTTAGGATGTGACTCGAGCCATTCTGCCAATTGACCTGCGCTTTCAGTTGATCTTTCATACCTTATTTGTAATGTTTTCAAACCCCTCTCTACAAGAGATGCCTGATGAGGATCCATACTGCCTCCAAAATTTCTTAATTTATACCAAATTTGATTAATCAGTTCTTTAGAGCCTGCAACAGTCCCACCCAAAATGTCGCTGTGACCATTAAGCATCTTAGTTACGGAATGTATTACCAAATCAAAACCATGTTCTATTGGATTGCAAGAAATTGGCGTTGCAAAAGTACTATCAACAATAGATACTGCACCATACTTTTTAGCCAAAGAAGCCAAGGCTGGCAAATCTGAAACCTCCAATAATGGATTGGTGACAGTTTCACAATATAGTACGTTTGTTTTTTTCTCCTTTAATGCATTTTCTACTGCACCTAAATCCTTCACATCCACATAGTGGACATCTATACCAAAGCGAGTAAAATCTTGATCTAAAGACAATACAGTCCCGCCATACAAATTACGTGTAGTAACTATGCGATCTCCTTGACTTAAAAAATTAAGAAGTGAAGTACAAATTGCAGCCATGCCTGATGAAAACACCAAAGCATCTTCAGCACACTCTAAATCTGCTATTTTCCTCTCTACAGCTCTATTTGTTGGATTAAAATATCTCCCAGAATATACGGGCGCTCTAGGCTCTCCATTCATCCACATTTTGTATGCATTATCATCTAAATAGAATGTTGAAGTTTGATAAACTGGTGTATTCAAAGAATTTTCACTAGGGGCAGTTCCTGAATGAACTGCTTTTGTCCCTTTTCCCAGATTTTTTTTATCACTTTTATTACTAACCATTCTTTGGCTAAAAGAGTACCAATTAATAGATTTAGTAACATTACTAATAATAATAGGAAGTTTTAAATTGGAAATCTGAAGTGTATGGAATGATGCATCTTGCAAATAACTTCAGTAGCCGTGTTTTTTTAGTGTTTGTATTTGCTATTTTTCTATTACCATTCTCTAGTGCTGGATTAGTGGAATTATCAATTAATGATTCGGATGATTTATTAATTAGTGAAGATGAAATAGTTTTCCAAGAGGGTACGGATCTAAATTTATACGTAAAACTCAAAGGAGATTTAAGAAATCAAAACAGTGACAAATACGTAGAATCAATTACAATTAATGTTCATTTCCAAAATGTTGAAGACAAAAGAGACTCATTAATGGGATATCCGGAATATCAGGCTCTTTGTGATACATGTGAAGATCCAGGATATGATGAATATTTATCAAAATTCAGAGGCAATGACGCACGCTTTGATGGATATGATGGTACGATTGATTTTGCAATCACAATGAAAAATAGTAGTGGAGGAATTGTTTGGGATGATGTTTTACAAATTACTTTACAAACTCAAAAAACAAGTAGTGATGATTCTAGTGGTTTTTCAATACCTGGTTTACCTCCAGTAATTGAAGATAATCTTATTCCAATAGTTATAGGATTATTGGTCGTAATAATTCTCTCTGTAGGGATTTATACTTTTGTTTTAGCTCCAGAGGATACTACTGCTGATTTGTACAAACCTGTTGAATCTGTAGATCCATTAAAGAAAAGTTTAACTGGAGTAGGTCACAAATCTGAGTTACCAAGTGAATCTAAGAAACTAAAACGGTTAGAAGATTCCAGTACTGATTCGGATGATGATGAGGAAGAAGAAGAATACGAATATGAAGATGATTTTGATGATGATGAAGATGATGGAGATTTTGATGAAAGAAAAATTTTGGATGAACTTACTGGAACTCACTCCATCGGCTCAAGAAGTGATGAAGGAGATAGCGATGCCGAAGAAGAGGAAAAACCTAAAGCTGCTCCTGTAAAAAAGAAGGCTGTAAAGAAACGTGTAGCTAAAAAAGGCGTTTCAAAGAAAGTAGTCAAAAGACCTTCTACTAAAACCGAGAAAAAAGAACCTGAAGTAAGTATGGGAAAAGGACTTAAATCAATTAAATGTCCTTCATGTTCTAAAATGCATCATGTAGATGAAAACACTACTAAGTTCATTTGTAGCTGTGGAAGAAGAATCCGAGTTTAAGTCTCTTTGATTATATCTAAAACAACCAAATTTCTTCTTACTTCATTTGAATTATATTTAATATCTAGAGGTTTAACAACTAATTTAATTTTCTTTGATTTGAAATGACTTTCCTCTATTGGTAGTGCTATTTTCCAATCTGTTAAAGGGAGACATTCATAATCAATATCGCCATCTGTAATACTCATTGCAGCTTTTGTTATCCATAATTTCTTATCTTCACTAGGGGCATCTACTGAATAAGTTCTGCCGCTGAAATATGAAACTTTAACATCTACAATACTCGGTGTATCTTCCTTAATCGCTGAAGACAATTTAATGTTTTTTAAATTATCTGAATATGTAAATTCAAAATCCTTTAGATTATCCAAATTATCCTCTATTAACTTCTTTGGATAAGTTTCCCGATCTAATGCTGCGAGTAAAATTCTTTCCATTCTAGTTATCGTAGGCCTTTCAGATTCTGCCATCACTCTGTAATAGCTCAATGGATGCTTGATTAATCTACATAAAGCATTTGGACCTGGACAAACTCCTGTCGAAACAAGTGTATCACATTTTGGTGCACTATATTGGGTACCTGATGTTTTACCCGAAATATGTTCCACTTGGTACCTTGTAAATGATTCCTTGAAATCTGGTGCAGTAGCAAATAATCGCATCACTGATTCTGAATCTTGGTTAAGTGATGATAAAAATGTAGTTATGAAGAAACGTGAAGGGTGTGGCAAATTAACTCCTGCTTGTAAATCAATTAAATTATTATTAAAGCATGGAGGGGCTTTGACAAGGTCAAATCTTCCCAACTCCTTCATTGCTTCAGCTTGACGTTCACCAACTACGTTTTCCAAATTCCCTATTCTTTCAACAAATGCTTTGGAAACACTACCTATCAACTCAGTTATTGGTCCCTCAAACTTATTCTTTATCTCCAAAGGAGCCTCTGGTAACTCTTCAAGATGTTGACGAATAACTTCACGCATCAATCTAACCACTGTTTCTCTGTCCAAAGTGACCAATCCATTCTGAACGCCTCTGTTTGCTAATTTCCAATTACCTTCTCTTAATTTCGAAGCTGCTTTAACGTAATCTACAAAACTCATGCTAAACTTATTACCATCAAGTGATACTGAAATTATTTCTAATAAATTTACAACTTTAACCAAATCTTCATCTGTTTCGGAATCAAAATATTTTTCAGCTCTCAATGCTTCAGATAAAGCAACGTAATTTATCAAAGCTTGATTATCTGCAGCTGCTAAAATTAAGCGTGAAATTACATAACTAACAACTATGTCTGCTTCGTCATTCACAGGAGGTCCTTCTACATCAATTATACCTGTAGTTGCAGATGTTTCCAAACGTGCAACTGCTAGGGCTCTTGCTTCAGAATAGAAATAATCCTCGAGCAAAGCTTCTAGGGTTAAACCTTCTAAATAGGTATTGGCAGATGGCAAAAATGGATATCTCCAGTATTCAACCACAATTAAGCAAGACGATGTGGTTTTATAACATCAATCAATGGTAAGATAGTGTGAGTGAAAATCTCTTGAAAATTCAAAATGTCAAAAAGGCATACCGAAAGTACAATTTATTCGGTAAAGAGATTTCTAAATTTTCTGCACTTAATGGGCTAAATCTAAATGTTGAAAAAGGCCAAATATATGGTTTTCTAGGTCCGAATGGTGCTGGAAAAACAACTACCATAAAATGTATAATTGGAATATTAGAAGCTGACAGTGGCAATATTATTATTGATGGGAAAAATATTAAAGGAAACAACCTTTATTTCAAAAATAAGATAGGTTTCTTACCCGAACAAGTAGGACTCTATGGAAGATTAACTGCCAAAGAATCATTACAATTCTATGGTGGATTTTATAATTTAAATGAAAATGAAATAGAAAAAAGAGGTGAAAAATTATTAGCTAAATTGGGTCTCGAAAAAGATTCAAACAGGAGAGTTGGTGAATATTCTCTTGGAATGAGAAAAAGACTTGCCTTGTGTATTGCGTTACTAAATGAACCTGAAATTTTAGTTTTGGATGAACCAACTTCTGGCCTTGATCCCAGAGGTGTAAAATCCCTAAGAATAGTTCTTAAAGAACTAAACCGAAAAGGATTGACTATTATTCTCAGTTCTCACGTTCTTACTGAAGTTCAAGAAATATGCACACATGTAGGAATTATAAACAAAGGTAAATTAATTCGGGAAGAATCAATTGATGAAATTAGTAAAGAAATAGAAAAGAAATCTATTAAACTTTTATTAAAGGTAAAGGAATTTAATAAAGAACATTCTAAAGAATTATCCAAAAATAAGAAAATCAAGAATATAAAACAACGGAACAATGGGAAACACGAAGAAATTATATTAGAATTAAAAGAAGAAAATATTCCTTGGGTTACTGATTATCTAGTATCTAAAGGAATACAAATATTTTCAATTGAACCTCAAAAGAATTCTCTAGAGGATATCTTCCTAAGAGAAACAGGGGGAGATTAATTTGAATTTAAAACAAAAATATCATTTAATAACAAATAAAAGATGGAATAACAAAGGAACTTGGCAACCATTAGTCATATCAATCGTTCTGATAATTAGTCTTGCGATAATACATAAGGCTTATTGGGTTTCAACTACGGAAACAAATCCTGAAGAAGTTTGGGAAAATAAAAAATTAATCAAAAATGGAAACAACTGGACCCTTACCTTTGATGAAGATGTTGGAGATAGTATAACTTTTAAAGGAATTTTGCGAACTGCACCTAAATTTGAAGTATACAAAAACGATACCTTTGTACCTGGTAAATTCTCAGAGGGTGAAGGGCTAATTTATTCTGAAGATTTGTATGGGAAAACCATGCTGAATGTCAGTGGTATGAGAATTTTGGTTAACGATGACTTATCTGAAAAATTCTTTGTAAGTGAGATAATTACTATCAAAGCTACACTTGCAAGTAATATTTCAACATTTGATAATAATGGAGAAATAGTCTCTCTTGAAAGAGAAGGGTGGGTTGCTGATACTGATGACATTAGTCTCTCATCAACTAAAGATAACTACTTTTTTTCAACTGAATTATTAATTTTGTTTGGAGGCTTATTTTTATCTTTAAAGAGAGTTGAAAAATTAAAAGAACAAACTAATCTAATATGGCATCTTGCTAAATTTGAACTAAAACAAGGCATTAAATCACCTAGAATGATAGTTCTAGGAGTAATATTTACATTATTCATAATTGGAATGGGGTGGTTACTAGGTGATTTGCAAAATGGAGATCCTGAATCTGCATTCTTTGTACAAAACGCCAATGGGGCATTACAACAACTATGTTTCTTTGTTTTCTTTGTAGTTTCATTGGCCGCAATAGGAGTGTCTGTGGATTCATTTCATAAAGAAAGGCAATCGAATACGCTAAATATTTTATTAGCTAAACCAATAAATCGAGAAACTATTGTGATTGGAAAAGCTTTAGGACTCTCTTTAGTTGTCGGAATTCCAGCTCTTGTAGCTCAGATTTTAGGATTAATGTTTATGATTAATGCCGGTGAAACTCCAGCAACAAGTGGAATAATTGCATTTATTCTATGTGGACAAATAATGATTTTTACTTTGGTATGCTTCCAATTGTGTTTTGCTATCTCTGCTAGAAGTGGAACTGATGTTGTAATGTATGGTTTGGGAATGTGGTTACTTTTTGCTGTAGTATGGAATTTATTGATTTATGCTATATCTTTTGCATTAGGTATTGATGTAACTGCAGAAGATTTTGAGAATGATCCTAAATTTCAAAGCATCGCCTCTCACATGGGAATGCTAAATCCTGGATATGTGTATCAATTCTCCGTAGGTTTATTAACGCATAGAACTTTAGCCATAGATTTAGAAGGCATACCCGGATGGTTAATTTTATTGGCACTAGCCTTATGGCCTATTACCTGTCTTAGAACTGCAACTAAGCTTTTCAAGAAGGAAGTCAAAGGATGAAAAGAAGGAACATAATTGAAGAAAATGCTGTAACACACGTCATTGAATTCACCATTGCTCTGACTGTATTTGTTATAATCTTGCAAGCCTTTACATCATCTATGAACTACAGAATTGGTATTGATTTAAATAAAAATGATAATAATATTGTGATGGCAAGGGAAGTAATCTCCGAATTAACCGGTTCTGAAGGATTGAGTGGAGACTCTTCTTTATGGGAAAGCAATGAATATGGAATAGGTAATGTACAATTGCGTAACGGTACTACAGTTGGAATATTGAATAGCGATGGAGAAATCGATTCTAACAAGTGTAACTCTTTGAGTAAATTTCCATATTATTCACTGAAAGAAGAACTTGGTGTTACTGAACAATTAAGAATAGAAGTACAAACATTAGTTCCTAAAGAAACTGTATGTCTTTGGGGTGGGAATCCAGATACTTCTTCTGTAAGTTTTGAATCTCAAAGGTACCTGTTGTATAATGACGGGGAAAAAAGTATTCCTGCTTTACTAACTGTTACGGTTTATGAAGGCAATACTCCTAGCAGTAATCTTTACCTTACTGAAGTAATGTACAATCCTGAGACTAACGGATATGGATATGAATGGATTGAATTTTACAACCCCAATAATATCGCAATATTCGTAAACCGTTGGTCAATTGCAGATACTGAGGAAGAAGATAACATAATACCTGAGGAGAATGAAGTTATTACAATTCCTGCAAAAAGTGTAGGAATATTGACCTCATCCCCAACCACATTTAGAGAATCATATGTTAATTACAAGTATGTTTTCTCCGTAGAAGATGTTGCTATAGGAAATGGACTGGGGGCCAGTGAAACAATAACATTAACAAAGAATTCGTATAATGATGTTTTTAGCTATACTTCAGATGATGGAGCTAATGGAAATGGAAAGACTTTGACTAGAAGCTGCTATAATTGCGCTGAATGGAATGAAGCCGATTCTAGTCCCGGAATTATTTGATTATTCAAAAGCTTGAAGGCCGGTAATCCATCTACCTAGAATCAAATTGTGAATATCATGTGTGCCTTCATAAGTATATACACTTTCTAAATTAGCCATATGTCTCATAATAGGATATTCATTAAGAATGCCATTAGCTCCGTGTATGTCTCTTGATGTTCTAGCTATTTCTAAGGCGATATCTACATTATTCATCTTGCCTAATGAGACCATCTCAGGTGTAGCTTCTCCTTTATCTTTTGCTCTTCCTAAATGGTAAGCAAGTAATTGCCCCTTTGTTATTTCCCTAAGCATCCAAGCTAATTTATTCTGGACTAATTGAAAACTAGCAATTGGTTTGTTAAACATAATTCTTGATTTAGCATAATCTACAGAGGAATGAAAACAACCCATTGCTGCGCCTAAAGAACCCCAAGTAATGCCAAAACGTGCCTGTGTTAAGCAACTTAACGGACCTTTCAAACCATGTACATCAGGCAATAATCTATCTTTTGGTATTCTACAATCCTGAAATACCAATTCACTTGTAATTGAGGCCCTAAGAGAATGTTTTCCTTTCATTTCTGGAGCTGTAAATCCTTTATCATCTTTTTCAACGATGAAACCCCTAATTTTATCATCTAATTTAGCCCAAACAATTGCTAAATCTGCAATAGTTCCATTTGTAATCCACATCTTTGCCCCATTAAGAACATATGAATCTCCATCTTCTACTGCCTTTGTTTCCATACCTGCAGGATCTGAACCATGATCTGGCTCTGTAAGTCCAAAACAACCTATCAATTCTCCTTTAGCCATTCCTGGTAAATATTTATTTTTCTGTTCTTCAGTTCCAAAAGCATGTATTGGATACATTGATAATGATCCTTGAACTGAAACACAACTTCGAATTGCTGAATCTCCTCTTTCTAATTCTTGACAAATAACTCCATATGCTACGTTCGATAAACCTGCACATTCGTAGCCTGAAAGATTACAACCAAACAGACCCATTTCTCCAATTTTTGGTATCAATTCTAAAGGAAATGTACCTTTTGTATAATAATCCTCAATGATAGGTAAAACTTCTTCATCTACCCAATCTCGTACTAAATCACGAACCATTAATTCTTCTTCAGTTAAATGTTGATCCAAATTATAAAAATCAACACCTTCATATTTTGACATTATTTGTACTTAGTAAAGGGATATATATGTTTTACATTATGGAGGTTAATCCAAATATAGAACGTGCTGATGGGAGTGTTATGGAACAAATTTGGATTGAAAAATACAGGCCAAACAATCTTTCAGAGGTTGTTGGACAAGAGGCTGTAACATCCAGATTGAAAAACTATGTGAAAGAAAGTTCCATGCCACATTTGCTATTTGCAGGTCCTGCTGGAATCGGTAAAACTACTAGTGCTTTAGCACTGGCAAGAGAAATGTTTGGAGAGTTATGGAAACATAATCTACATGAATTGAATGCATCTGACGAAAGAGGAATTGATGTTGTCAGAGGAAAAATTAAAGAATTTGCACGGACTGCTCCGTTGGGTGAAAAGGGATTCAAAATAATATTTCTAGATGAAGCTGACGCACTAACTGGTGCTGCACAAGCTGCTTTGAGAAGGACTATGGAAAAATATTCAAGAACTTGTCGCTTTGTAATGTCTTGTAACTTTTCTTCTAAAATTATTGATCCTATCCAATCTCGTTGTGCAGTTTTTAGATTTAGACCTATAAAAGCTGAAGATCTAGAAAAATATCTTAAATTTGTAGCTGCAAAAGAAAATGTAAATGTTACAAAGGAAGCATTTGAATCACTAACATATTTAGCCCAAGGTGATCTCAGAAGAGCAATTAATGGATTACAAATGGCTGCTGCTGCTAATACAGATGTAACTCCCGATGTTGTTTACCAAGCTGTAGCTGCTGCCCGCCCTGAAGAAGTTAAAGAGGCTTTGGAATCTGCATTATCTGGTAATTTTTCAACTGCTAGAGAAAAATTGGATACTTTGCAAATAACGTATGGTTTGGCTGGTGAAGATGTATTAAGGCAAATGCATCGAACAGTCAGAGATTTAGAAATACCTGATAATATGAAAGTTTTGATGATCGAAAAATTGGCTGAAGCTGATTTCAGATTATCTGAAGGTGCTAATTCAAGAATACAAATAGAAGCTGTAGTTGCTAGTTTTGCAATTATGGGGCGAAATTTGAACAAAACATAGACAAAAAGGTTTTGAAACACCCCCTTCACAAGTTGTGGCTCAAAACAGTAATTATGTAACTGTTGACGGGGAATTTGATAGTTTAGAAAAACGAAGTTTCCTAACTATTGATGACTACAATTTGGAGAATCAGACTATCATCTTGAGAATAGACATTAATTCTTCAATTAATCCTGAAAATGGAGATTTATTGGATGATACTAGAATTAAAAGACATGCAGCTACTGTAAAAGAGCTTGCAGAAATGAATGCTAAAGTAATTATTTTGGCACATCAATCAAGACCAGGAAAATTAGATTTTGTTAGTTTAAAAAAGCACGGGGAAAGAATGTCTAAAATTATTAACAAAAAAATAACATTTGTTGATGATTTATATGGCGATAAGGCAATTAATAATATTAAAAAACTAGAGAATGGAAACATTCTATTACTGGATAATGTTAGATTTGACAAAGAGGAAATTAAACTAAATAAATTTGTAAATAATAATTTTGATGAACAAAATAATTCTAAAATGGTAAAGATACTTGCTCCGTATGCCTCTTATTTTGTTAATGATGCGTTTGCAGCATCTCACCGATGCCAACCTTCTTTAGTTGGATTTTCAGAAAGCATGCCTGCTTTAGCAGGAAGAGTTATGCAGCGTGAATTAGATTTTCTTGGTAAAGCTATAAGTTCGGGACCTACTCCAAGAATTGCTGTACTTGGAGGCAGTAAAGCTGCAGATTCTGTAGCTATAGCTCAAAATTTCTTGGAAAAGGGAGTTGAACAAATTCTAACCGGAGGAGTGGTTGCAAATATATTCCTAATGGCCTCAGGTGTTGACATAGGAAAACCAAGTACTGAATTTATTGAAAAACAAATTCCAGAACATAAGAAAGTAATTAACTTAGCTAAAAATCTATTAGATAAATATGGAAAAAGAATACAGATTCCTACGGATGTAGCCTTAAATATTGAAAGAAAACGTAATGGAACTAATATTGATAATTTGCCTCAAAATTATCCATTATTTGATATTGGAATAGATACTTTAGTTAATTACATAAATATTATAGAAAAGGCTGGAACAATTATTGCAAATGGACCAATGGGTGTTTTCGAAGATTCAGAATTTGCAACCGGTACAAATGAAATCTTTAGTGCTATATCTAAAAGTGATGGAATGACTGTCGTTGGGGGAGGAGAAACAGCTATGGCATTTAACCAAATGGGACTAGCTAGCGGAATTAGACATATCTCTACTGGAGGAGGGGCATGTATTTCCTTTATGTCTGGAGAAACAATGCCTGCTCTAGAAGCTATGAGAAGAAGTAAGAATAAGTTTAGCAACTAACATGGAGCCACCGGGGGGATTTGAACCCCCGACCTACTGATTACGAATCAGTCGCTATACCGAGCTAAGCCACGGTGGCAATTCATTATTCAATAATATTGCATTAAATTAAATTAGGCCTCAAAAAAATTGCCAATATCGTGAATAATATCATTTGATAACTCTAAATCTGGAATATTTTCTGAGAATTTACCTGCCCGACCATCTGTAATTATAATCATGCCTTTGTCATTTTCTGAACGAATAACTCTACCTGCTGCCTGAAGCATCTTACGTAAAGCTGGAGATTCTACTGCATATTCCCAACCTTTACCATTAAAACAAACATCGAAATAATGCTGAAGAGCTTCCTGCCTAACTCCTGGCGAAGGGTAAGGAACGCCTACTATTATTGCCATTTCTAAGGAAGTATCAGGATAATCTATACCTTCTGCAAGCCTTCCACCCATAACACCTGCTAGTACAGAACCACTATCTGATTTAAAACTCTCAACCGTATTCATCAATTCTTCTTGATTCATTCCTGAATATTCCTTGTATATTGGCTTAGATAATTTTAATTCATTTAATGCAGACTCAAGTGTTTTGTATGATGGGAAAAATAGAGCGATGTTACCACTAAATTTATTAATTATTGACTCCAATTTATCAACTAATTGAATCCACACTTTAGGATTGTTGTTTAATTCCCTGTAAGATGTTGTTACGTCATTAACATAACGAACAAGTCTATTCTCCTTTGGGAAAATTGAATCATATCTCTCTAATATTGATTCTGGTTTTAATCCTACTAAATCTCGAAACATATCTAATGGACTTAAGGTACCTGACATCATAATAACTCCTGCAGTTTCATCTAGAAAACCAGTCATTACTCTTGGATCCAGACATACTTTTTCTAATCTCAATGGTTTTTTCCCTACTAAGCGTATACTATGACTTTCAATGGAATCTAGCCATCTGCAAAGAAAATCCCCTACTGATCCTAAATACGAACGAGGTCTTTTACCTTTTTCAAGTAATGTTTGTCTTATCAATTGTCCCATTTTAGATAAATCAGATGACTGTTGTTTTAAACGATAAAGTGTCATTTTTCCAAGAGACATCATCTCAGTTTCAAATGTTGGAACTTCTGAATCAAGTGAAACTATATGGGAAGGCAAAAGCCCTTCCTCCTCCTCCTCTGGAATATGATATTCACTCAACGATTTTAACGCAGATTCTACCAAATCCAAAAAAAAACTTGGTGGACTTCCATCACCTAATAATAAACCAAATTTTTCAGATTCTTTACTTGCGCTACGCAATGTATCTAAGCTCAAATAATCTGAAGCGGCATCCCTTGACCAATCTGGTAAATTGTGGGCTTCGTCAACTATTGTTACTATTTTATCTATGGATGAATCCATCCATCCAAGAAGATATTTACGTATGAAATCCTCAAAAAAATAAACATAAGGAACAATAACTACTTGTGCTTTTTTTAAAAGCAATTTGTTCAATTCATAAGGACATAAGCCTTCTTTTTCTGCATTCGAAGTAAACTCTTCAGCATTATATATCTCAGAAGACCAAGTTTCTAATAATTTTTTTGTTGGACGTAATAATTTCCTATAGTATGGACAACCTGCTTCACCCATTTTAGACTGCATTTTCAATGATTTGCAGATTTTAGATTTTTCCGACCAATTCGACTTTGCTAATTCACTGTCGTCCTTCTGTTGAGGGCACATTGATTGTCTGCCTTGTATTGCTACAGCAGAAATATTATTACCTGATTTTTTAAATTCTTTTAACTCACGAATTACTTGTTCTTGTTGTGAATTGGTTCTAACACAATAAATAATTCTACAATCATTTACTAATGCAAAAGGCAAAGCTGAAGCCAAGGAGGTAAATGTTTTACCACTCCCTGTCGGAGCTTCGATAACTAAATGATTTTTGGAACAAAGACCTTTCTTTATTGTATCAATTATTTCTTGCTGATTTCTTCTTAAAGTATAAGGTAACTTCACTTATCTTGACCAGATGTCTTCAGGAACTTCATCATAAACTGACGGCTCTAAGTCATCATCTGCAAATTTAGGGCCTGCATCTCTTCTCTTTTGAATAACTGCAACTTTCAGAAGCCAGTAATGAATTCTCCATTCACGGCCATCATATAGTGTTGTTTCTTCTCTCTCGGTTTCCATCAAACCTGCATCTTCTAGCATATAAAATGTATCTCTATCCTCAGGATGAAGGACATTATCAATAATCCGATCGCTGTAACCAAAAAAATTTAAAATGTGCTCGGCCAGATAATTAGATTCATCCTCACCCATGTGTGAGTATTCTGGACTATAGTTAATTGCTGCAGCCAATGTTTCTGTAGTTAAAACTTCCAAACTTATTCCCCAGTTATACGCCAAATAATGGGTCATATATTAACCTGTTGTAGGCCCAACAATAATTTATAGATACTAAGAAAATAATAAAAGTGGAAGAAAAAAAAGATTTGTGGGAACTTGTTCGCAAAAAATTAGAAAAAAAAAGTGAACTTGCTACCGAAAATTTTACTGATGATGAAAAAATAGAGACTATTAAAGTTGAAGAATATAGTGATAAAATTAATGAACCTGAGGAAAGCTCGCCCTCTAAATATATAAATGAAGAAAAAGTAAGCATAGATAAGGAAAGAAAACCTCTACTTGAACAAGGCATTTTTGCAGGATTAATTTANATTTTAACTATAATGATTATTCTTGGAATATTAATGATACCTGGATCTATAACTGCTGCAATAGGTGGATATTTTGGAGGTAGGAAATCTGGAGATCCTGCGAGAGCATTGACTGCAGCTATGTTACCTTTCCTAATAATTGCTTCAATCTCTATTATGGGATCCATTGGCGCACTTCCACCAGGATCTGGACCTAATGATTTATCTGATAGCATAAATGATTTCTTAGGATATAATCCTAGTGATAATTTGCTTGGACCAATATCAAAGATGCCTGATAGTAATTCCTCTGTATTTCTTTCACTAGTCGCTTTTGGTTTCATAGGAGGATTAGTTGAAGTCGAACGGAAAAATAAATTATTAGTTNACTAAATACCTGCAACTTCACTGGCCATGTCCCAATAGTATGTTTGAGCTAAAACCAAGAACAAGATTGCAATTATTACCAAAGGAACTCCATTTCTTAAAAAATCATTAGATGTTGGTATTCCTGATGCTTGCACAATTAAATTAGGAGGTGTACCAAATGAAGTCATAAATGCAAATGCCGTACTTATTGCAGTAATTATTGCAATAAATGCTAAATTGAACTCTGCTGCCGCCCCTACTGCTAAAGTAATTGGTACAAGAATAGCTGCAGCAGCTCCGTCACTCATAACATTTGTTAGTAAAACTGTAACAACAATGATAATCAAAATTATCGAAAGATCTCCTCCATATTCTGAACCATAATCTGCCATTTTGTATAATCCTCCTGCAAGCCAATCCGCTGCTCCATGATTAACCATGGCTTTACCCATAGTTAGTGCTGCACCATAAATGAACATAACGCCCCATCTCAANCGTTGTCTACTATCTTCCCACTCTAAGACTCCGGTTGCATGCATCAAAATCCCGCCAATCATAGCGCAAGTACCTAATGTCAATCCATTAAAACCTGAAGTCAAAAATAANCCAAATGTTATAACAAGAATAGATAAAGCTAGAACTTGTCTATCATCTATAGATTTACCTGTTTCCTGAACATAATCTATTTTTCTATATGATACTTTATTGACTAAAACTAAAGTCAAAAAGACTGCTGGAATCAAAGCAATTGTTATTGGCGCTGCCAAAATAACCCATTGAACATAAGAAATTCTAATATCATATATCTCTTCTAAAAAACCCATAGCAATTACATTTCTTGCACCTCCAGATGGTGTTGCTAAGCCTGCAATTGAACAAGAAAAGGCCACTGCTAAAACTAATGCAATCATTTCATTACTTTTTTCCCTAATATCTGTTTTATCTGCAACTGTTAAAACAAGAGGTAACATAATTGCTGCAACACTGTGATCCGGAATAATTGCAGCCATAAAACTACAAATAACTATAATTCCTAGAATCAATGCATAATTAGATCCAGTAAATGGGCCTAATAATCTTCTAATAATTAAATTCTCAGCACCAGATTTCGTTATTCCTTGCGCTATAATTAATGATCCAAGAATCATAAAAACAGAATCTGCAGCATATGATGCAAAAGCCAAATCTCTATCTTCCCCAAGTAAAACTAATGCCACACCTGCCATGAGTGCTGTAACTGGCAATGGAAATGTTTCTGAAACCCATAAATAAATTATCAACAAAAATAAAGTNAAAACATTTCTACCAGAAGTTGTTAAAGTTGTTGCAAAAAATAGAAGTAGAATATGAATAAAAGAAACAATGGCAAAACCTGCAATTAATTTTCTAAATGTAGGATTTATGTATAGTCTGTAAAAAGCATGCTGCCTCGCATCTGGATCAAGTAAATCTTTCTGTAATTCTAACAAAGTTTTTCTACGACTTCTCTGGTCTACTCTAGGGGTAATAACNGTATGTCCTTCCTCCATAGATTCTACAACAATATCAAGATTATCCAGCATATCCTGAAATTCTTTGTCNTCACTCATCTTAGTACACACACCGGAACTGATGCATCCAGAACTACCTGATGCAGTAAAAATTCACTGACGAGATGATCCATAACTGGTAAAACTACAATTCTTGCACCTTCCGAATCAACTACAGAATTAGTTATGTTTCTTCTAGATTTAAAAAAAGTATGAGGAATAATTGTAGAAGTTATATGGTAATTTTCTCCTAATCTTTCTCTCAAAGATACTACTGTAGAATCCATAAATTCTGTATCTAATACTTTACTACCTACATATAATAATTCTATATCGCAGCCAAATTTTNTCGCAAAACTTTCTATTGAAGTTATCGCTTTATCTGAAAAATTAGTGCCGTCAATAGCCACTAATGCTGGTGAACCTGGACCTGGTAAGGGATGTGGATTTCTAACTACAAATGCATGAGATGATTCATATTCTAATATTCTTTCAACCTCTGAACCTGTAAATAATCTAGATAAATATGATCTAAAGGGCCCTAAAATTAATGTATCTGCAATTCCTTCATCAACCATTTTAGCTAAAACTCTATGCCTTTTTCCATTCATTATTAATGGTTTTATTTTTATTGACTTATTAGATTTTATAATTTGATCTAATTGTCTTTTACCGAGTGCTGCAAAACCATCTCTTGTATCCAAAGAAGCTGTTACTGTTCCTGCTTTTTTGGGATTTGCTACATATGTTGCAATCAAAGGAACTTCTAATTTTTCTGATAAAGCTATTGCATAATCTCTTGCTGGTTTGAGGCGCTTCGAAGGGTCTACAGGTAGCAATATTTTATCAAACATGATGATATACTGCCAACGCAACGTATATTTAACCCTGTCCAGTCGTCGCAGCCTGAACTTGTAGTTCAAACGAGGAAATAATTGGCAAAAGTCACAAGAACCAAAGTTAAAGACAAGTGGAAAAATAAAATGTGGTATCGTCTTCACGCACCATCCATGTTTAACTACACTATAATGGCACATACACCTGCTGATAATCCCGAATTTGTAAACGGGAGAGTTACTGAAGTACCATTAGAAAAATTAACAAAAGACTATAACCAAAAAAATTTTATGATTAAATTTCGAGTGAATGAGACTCGAGGAAATAATGCTTTCACTTCTTTTGATGGGCACAGATTAACTTCTGATTACAAAAGAGCTCTTACAAGAAGAAGGAATAGTCGTATTGATTGTAACTTTGTTTTAAAATTAAAAGATGACGTTCAAATCCGTATTAAGCCTATCATAATGGTTGATAAAAGAATAAAAAAATCTCAGGAAAAAGTTTTGAGAGCTTTGACTCACGAGAATATAGAAAAAAGTCTAACTAAATTAACACTTTCTGAAGCTTTAAAGAAGATTTATTCTGGAGATTTAAGTAAAGATGCTGCAGCCACTTTGAAAACTACTTACCCTACCAAAAGAGTAGAAATTTCAAAAATTAGTGTTATGAATCCTGCTAGTCTAATGGAAGTTCCTCCCGATGAAGATGAACTTGAGAAAATTCTAAGTTCAAGCGATGAAAAAGAAACCGTAGAAGAATCTGTTTCAGAAGAGGTAGAGGCTGAAGAAGCTACCGAAAAATCAAATGATGATGTTGATTATTCATCAATGAAAGTAGCTGAACTAAAAGAATTGCTAAAAGAAAAGAATCTACCAGTATCAGGTACAAAATCCGAACTTATTGAAAGATTACAAACTTGAACAATAAGATCTGGGAGCTTTTACCATTCTGGTTCCCACAATCGAAGAATAATAGAATTTGGACACTCATATTCATTGTATTATTTACAATAAGTATAGATTTTTGGAATTGGAATTCTGATAGTAGAATTGCTGAATGGTTGCCCTTCTGGGTACTTTACCTTGTTGCAATTCAATTTGCTTTAGCTTATTGTATATGGAGATTTTCAAAGGAGTGGAACCTAAATGAGTGATCTAATTACAATTACAATTATTCTAGCATTATATCTATGTATTTCTGTAGCTATAGGTTTCTATGGACGTAGTGATAAAGATACTGCGGAAGATTATTTTGTAGCCTCACGTAAAATAAACCCATGGGTCTTATTTTGTACACTAGCTGCAACCAATTTCTCAGCATTCTTTTTCCTAGGATTTGCTGGGGCAAGTTACCGCGCAGGTTGGGGTTTCTACGGAATAATGGCTATGGGAACTTCACTTGTAGGCTTATCTATACTATTACTTGGAATTCCTATCTATAAGTTAGGTAAAGAAAAAGGATACATGACACCTCCTGCATTAATTGCTGGAGAAACAAATTCAAAATATTTGGGATGGATTTACGGTTCTGTTTTAGTAATATTCACATTACCTTACCTTGCAACTCAACCAATGGGTGCTGGAATATTGTTAGAAACACTGTCTGGTGGAGAAATACCATATTTCACAGGTGCATTTTTGCTAACCTGTGTAATGATTACCTATCTCATAATGGGAGGAATGAAATCATCTGCAATGACTGATGTTTTTCAAGGCATTTTGATGTTTGCGATATTAGCCATATTTGTTATTGGCTTCTTTATCCATGAAGATATTGGAGGGTTTAGCGAGGCTGGACAATCCTTATGGGATAATAAACCTGAAAAATTTATAAGAGAAGGCAACTTCACATGGCAAATCATCTTTTCCTACACCATATTGTGGCCAATAACTGTACCCATGTTTCCACAACTTTTTTCTAGATTTTATATTGCTGAAGATGACAAAGCAATTCGTACTGCTGCTTGGTTATATCCAACTGTAGTTCCAATTCTTTTCCTATTTCCAGTAATCATTGGAGTTTATGGAAATATTGTCGATTTTGATCGAACTTTAACCAAAGCCGAATCTGATAATATACTCCCCTTGGTATTAACTGAATATGCTCCCCTATGGGCTGGAGCTATTGTTTGTATAGGTGCAATAGCAGCTTTCATGTCTACTGCAGATTCACAAATTCTTGCAATGTCATCCATAATAACTAAAGATGGATTGCCTGCAATTACTGAAATGAAAGAAGAAAATGAAAAACAAATAGGAAGACTTTTAATCATCATATTGGCCATAATTGGTTTAGTATTGGCATATGATCCTCCTGATACTATATTTGATATTGTTTCTCAAGCATTTACTGGACTAGCAGTTCTATTCCCAACTACTGTTGCAGTGCTTTACTGGAAAAGAGTGAGAGCAAAAAGTTGTATAATTTCTATAATTGCTGGTGAAATTATAGTGGGATGGTCTTACTGGAGTTCGAAAACTGGAAATCCTATTCCTGAATGGTTTACACAAGGATTCCACATTAGTACTCCTGTTATTCTCATAACCATAATTGTTTTATGGATTTCTACTGAAATTGAAGAAAGATTATCCAATAACGCTAGTAGCTAATGCAGCTTCTTCAATTTGCTTTTGATTTGAATTGTCAAGAATTGTAATTCTCTGAGGCCTTATTTCTTTTGAATTCAAAAATGCATTTAGAACTATTTCTTCATCTATTCCTAATTCTTTTGAATTTATTGGAGCATTAACTGCTTTCAAAGTATCTCGTATTTTTTGCCAATTACCTCCATGTAAATACATGGTGACTATAGAGCCAAGACCACACTGTTCTCCATGTAATGCTGGAGTTTCACAATTGGAATCCAACCAATGTGAAAATTTGTGCTCACCCCCGCTTGCTGGTCTAGATGTTCCTGCTATGGACATAGCTACACCACTAGAAATTAATGCTTTAACTACTAAACGAACTCCTTCTTCTTTACCACTAGCAACTTTGGCAATGTCATTTTCAACTAATTCTGCTGCCATTTCAGATAAAGCTGCCGCATATTCACTATAATCTGCTTTTTGACCTGCTAATTTCCAATCTAAAACTGCTGTCTGATTACTTATTATATCGCCAACACCAGCACCAAGTAATCTCTTTGGAGCTTTTGAAATAATTTCAGTATCTGCAACCACTGCAATTGGAGGAATAGCTTGCATTGATGTTTTACGCCCATCTCTACGGATTGAAGCTCTTGCTGATCCAAAACCATCATGAGATGCTGCTGTTGGAATTGAAATAAATGGAATATCTTTGTTAAAACCGGCTTGTTTTGCTAAATCTATAGGGCGACCTCCACCTAAACCAACTAAAAAGTCAATATTATCCGAAAAAGATTCTACTTTTTCCAGTTCCTCTATATTAGCTCCCACAATTTCTATTTTCTGCATGGGATGTCCNCCTGCCTCTAAGTATTCTATAACTTGATTTCCAGCTATTTCTAATGTATTCTTATCACATACAATTAATCCACGCTCTGGAATATCCAATTCAGCTATAATGGCTGGAATTTGTTGTAACACTCCTGGGCCTGTAACAACCATCCTTGGCAATATCATAGAACGGGCTGGTTTCGTCCGCATTAACATGATAATCATAATGGTCATTAAGAAGGCTTACNTTCAACATAAGCGCTTAATACTCNGCCTTTTAGACGGGAAATATGGCCTTAAAAGATGGTGACATAATAACTTTAGACTATGAAGGNCGCACAGAAGGNGTTNTATTNGATACAACTTTAGAGAAAATAGCAAAAAAAGAAGACGCTATTGTAGAAAATAGAGTTTATGCGCCAATTACTGTTGTAGTAGGAGATGGAAGATTAGTTCCAGGTCTTGAAAACGATTTGAAAAAGGCAAAAGTTGGAAAATCAACTGAAGTAAAAATAGCTCCTGAAGATGCTTATGGTCCAAGAGATACAAAATTAATCGAAACAATGTCTGTTTCCAAATTTAGAAGATTATGTCCAAATGCAAAAGGATTTGTTGGTGAAGAGATTAACATTGAAGGCAAAGCTGGAATATTGGCTAATGTTTACGGATCGAGAGTTAGAATTGATTTTAATCCAGGTTTAGCTGGCAAAGAACTTATATTCAAGTACACAGTCAAATCTACAATTAAAAAAGTAGACGAAAAAATTAAAGCTCTATTTAATATGGAATATCCCTCAGATGAAGATTTCAATATTAGTGTGAAAAAAGGTGTTGCGTCAATTAAACTTCCCGAAAGAACTAAATTTGATATTAATTGGTTCCAAGCAAAATATAGAGTTGTAGCTGCAATAAGAAAACATACTGATGTTACAGATATAGAATTTTTAGAGCATTATGAAGGGAAAAAACCTGAGCCTAAAAAAAATGAAACGAAGAAAAAGGCTCCAAAAAAAACTTCTAAAAAAAGTAAAAAGAACAAGTAATTATTGAATAAAAATACCTTATATTTTCGCAACTATTATTATATAGTCTTTCTTTTATGTATGCTAACTTTCTAAGGTGAGATAAAATGAAAGAAAAAAGAGATAATGGTTTGAAAGACGGCAATGGTCTAACTAATGGTAACGGTCTCACAAACGGAAATGGTCTAACTAACGGTAACGGTCTAACTAACGGAAATGGATTAACTAACGGTAACGGATTAACTAATGGTAATGGTCTAACTAACGGTAACGGATTAACTAACGGTAACGGTCTCACAAACGGAAATGGATTAACTAATGGTAACGG
>PBGF01000003.1 GCA_002718915.1 Methanobacteriota archaeon
ATTCTTTCCAGCATTCATCGTCATCATAATATCCATCATCATTTATATCTTCACAATATTCCTCGCTTATAAATTGCTCATAAACGAATGTATCAGTTATAGTTCCTTCAACAGAAGGCCATTCACTAGGANTTGTCCCATCTGNNCCNNCGTCACCAAATTGGAGGTCANTTGCACNNNTTGCTATAATAACAAAAATAAGTGTTGGAANAANAATAANNGCCNAAGCCCATCTAGGTAGTTCCCCNGANTTATTATCCTCATCTGCAAGCGTATNTTCATCATTTTCAGACTTAGGGGTAGTATAGCTTCCACTTCTTGCTCCTGTCTCTGAGGGAGTTTTCGATGATGCATATCTGTCATTATCTTCACCGCTCCTCCATTTGCGGTATGCTTCACTATCTTGTTCGTAATCTTCGTCTTCAGCCAAATGTATNCCTCATTCTATCTAAGAAAGATGGTTTTGTNGAGTCTANTTTCTTTAANTCTTCCCAAAGCTTTCTTGTTTTGCCATTAGGCTTTGGCACTTTTATATTTATCCTGACATGTTGGCTTCCTNTAATCGAAGGCCTTGTAATATCTGGCATTCCTTTTCCTTTAAGTCTTAGCACATCTCCTGATTGAGTTCCGGATGGAATATTCAATTTGACATTGCCAGCTAAAGTTGGTACTCTCATGCTTTCTCCAAGTACTGCTTGTGAGGGACTAATATCTAAATCTAAAATTATTTCATTATCTTGTCGTTGGAAAAGTTCATGTCTCTTTACATTTACGACAATGTACAAATCACCTTTTGGTCCATTATTTGGTCCTGCACTTCCTTGCCCTCTCATTCTAAGTCTGTAACCGTCATCAGCTCCAGCAGGAATCTTTAGTTTTATTTTTTTGTCGACAGATACAATACCAGATCCCTTACAATCTTTGCAAGGTTTGTCTATGACACTTCCAGTTCCTCTACAATCTGAACATGTATCAGTAGAAACAGTTTGCATAAATCCTCTTTGCATTACTTTCCTTACAATCCCTTGGCCAGCACAAGTAACGCATGTTTTTGCAGTTCCTCCTTTAGCAGCTCCAGAACCGTTACATGTTTTACATGAATCTTCTCTAGGTATGGTAATTTCCTTTTCTATGCCGGTGAATGCTTCTTTAAGATCTAATGTAATATCATATCTTAGATCATTTCCTCTATTATTTGGCTGACTTTGTCCTCCACCGAACAGCTGTGAAAAGATACTTCCCATTCCACCGCCTCCTCCTTGCCTTCCACCAAAGAGTTGACCAAATAAATCAGATATATCACCTTGATGACTGAACTGATCCCATGAGAATCCTCCTCCGCCGAANTCTACACCATCATGTCCGAACTGATCGTATCTGCTTCTTTTTTCACTGTCAGCTAATACTTCATAAGCTTCAGAGATTTCTTTGAATTTCTTTTCGGCTACTTCGGGACTTTCATCACTAGCATCAGGATGATGTTTTCTAGCTAATTTCCTGTAAGCTTTTTTGATGCTTCTTTCATCTGCACCCTTTTCAATTCCGAGAATCTCGTAGTAATCCCTCTTAGCCATTTGATGGCTCTATTTTGGCCTTTTAATAAAACTTTAGAATTGTTTGGATGCAATTCCTCTTGATCCAATAAATATGAAGAGCATTCCTATAATAAATATAATTAAAGCAGAAAGTAATGGATCTGTAGCAATAGTATCATTATTACTATTTACTAGACCATAATCATCAGCGGTTACGACCCATCCCATCTCAGTTAATGAATCATAAATTATGGAATTAATATAATGTGTTACTGTAAGTTGTTGGTAATTTTGCCCTGAGATAATTTGTTCCCAGAATAACCAATAGATGAAACATATTAGATAAGGCCTTTCAAAGTATACGTTTATTGCGCAGAATATGGATAAAAAGGCAATCCAATTCAGTAGGATTATTTTAATCACCAAAGCTAAAATTTCTAATTCTTCTATTATTCCATGAATTCCAGCTCCCATCATCACTATAATGTAAAATATGGTTGAATATATTCCTAAAAGCGCTACACCAGTGATAATTCCACTTACATATCTATAAGCCAAGATTTCGATTGGATGAATTGGAGAGGTTCTCAAGATTTGCATAGTCTTAGTATTATATTCTTCACTTATTAATTCAGAACTAAACATTATTCCTAAAAGTAAGGCGATAAANCCCATTCCAAAGAAGCGAGATAAATCTAAGAATGTCTCTCTCAACTCCTCGTGCAACATAAATCCGTCATCAGTGTAATATATTGTTTCGCCATCAACTTCTTCAGATATTCGATCATCAGAATATTCATAATAAACCAGTAAACCTAATGCACATGGCAGCATTAAAATTGCAACTAAAATCCATGTGACTTTGTTAGTAATTAATCGGTATGCACAATCCTTGAAAATTGGTGTAAATAAAACAGGAACTCTTCCAAGTATTTTACTTATTTCCATTGCTTTCCCTCCACTAATTTTGTATATAACGAATCTAATGAATCGTCTTCAGACATAATTTTCTGAACAATAATATTTTCTTTTTCAAGAATTTGTGGTAATATTTCATAAAATGTTTCAGATTTATTTGTTTCAAGTATGATTTCACCTTCGTCTTCCAAAATTCTGCCAGCAGTTATCCATTCTTCATCCAACATACGTTTGAATAATGGCCTTAGTTTTTCTTTATCAAGTGGAGCTACTTTAACCTGTATAGGAATATTTGACATCAATTTTCGTATCTCGTGTCTATTTCCTGATGCTAAAACTCTACCATTATTTATCAATACAATATTATCTGTTAAATATTCAACATCATGCAGAATATGACTAGAAATTAGAATGGTCTTACCTTCTTCAGCCCAAGACGTAATTTTTTCCATAAGTAAGTGTCTTGTAGTTGGGTCTGCACCTTGGAATGGTTCATCTAAAACCAGAATTTGAGGATTAAATGCAGTTGCTCTTGCAACTTTTGTTTTTTGCCTCATACCTCTTGAATATGTNCGAATTTTCCTATGCATTGCATCTTNTAGNCCTAATTCAGTNAAAGAATTTTGAGCCATATCTNTTGCTTCNTCTTTGNCAAAATCATGAATCATCAGGAAATATGAAACATATTCTACGGCACTCATATGTTCATAAAAACAATCATATTCAGGAACAAACCCTATGCTTTTTCTTAATTCCAGATCATCAAATGGATTTACGTTATTGACAGCTACTGCACCTATAGATGGCCTTGTCAAACCGAGTATAACTTTCATAGTTGTTGATTTTCCCGCTCCATTAGGACCAAGAATTCCAGTTACTCCNGGTTCTATACTTAGTGTAACATTAGAAATTCCTTGTACTCGACCATAATTTTTAGTTACTTGATCAAGAATTATAGTATTCATTTTGTAACCTCCATCTGGGAAATAATATAATTTACAAGAAAAATAAAAGAGGAGAATAGTAAAGCATATAATCCAACAATTAAGGCAAATGAATATTCAATTATTAGAGGTTCACCAAATAGTGTAACAAAATAATCTACATTGAATATTTTGTAACTAATTATGTCTAAGAAATGGATAATTGATAAAAGTAAAATATAGTCCGCATTTTCAACATTTAGTTCAGACATCATCACATAAAATATTTCTACAATTAAGGAAATGCCATAAACGGTTCCAAAGAATCCNACGGATGCTAATGACTCTCTGTTTATCGCAGCAGAAAAGGTAATTCCTATTATTGAGTAAGATATTGAATAAAAAATGGCTTGTAAGATTAGGTTGCTCAGAGTCCATTTATTGTCAGAAAGAAAATTAAAATCTAGGCCTGATTTGGAAAATTGTGATATAAAAATAGCTAAATTTGGAAGTGCTGTAACCATAATCATTAGTAAAAATATAGGTATAATTCTTGCAATGAGGTAATCCAGACGACTAATTGGTCTTGAAAGATACAAGTGAATAGATTTATCAGTTAAATCATTTGCAATTAGGCCACTGCTTGCAATTGCAGCTAACATTACCAAGAATATTCTAGTTCCACCATAATTCAAATCTCCATAGAAATTTAAGTGTGTACATGTAGTTATTTCCTCAGAAACATTTGAGCAAGGATATGAATTTTCACCCAATAATAAATAAAATGCGAAAGTCCAAAGATAGATTATACCAATTAGAAATAGTATACCTTTATTTTTAAGGCTGAGCAATTTTTCAAATCCTCTCAATCCCATTCCCAAAACAATTTTAGCTCGAGTATCTAATGTAGGAGTAAAATCCTTAAATTTCTCAGCTATTTTTGCATCCTTTTTCACTTTACTACCTCGAGATAAATATTGTCCATTGTTACAGCAACTCTTTCCATTTCATACAGTTGACATTTAGCCTTAGAAGCTGCAGAAATTATTTCTTTAAAACTNTCATCACTTTTGTAAGGAATTCTTATCCATCTTTCCGTGACTTCAATATTCAGTTTTTTGTTTTTTTGTTTTAGAATATCTATGAATTTGTCAGAATTTTCTCCAACTCTTATTTGTATTGTGTCAGTTTGTCTTTTAATTAATTCTTTAACATTTTCTTTTATCTGTAANTTTCCATTATTTATGATAATNACATANTCACAAACAGTTTCAACATCTTGNAGTATNTGTGTGCTTAACAGNACGTTTGTNTTACTTATTTCNGTAAGTCCATTGATAGTTTCAAGCATTTCTTGTCTNGCATTTGGATCTANTCCNGANGTAGGTTCATCNAGAAACATAAGNTCNGGACCNTGAATNAGTCCTTGNGCNAGTTTTATTTTTTGNCTCATTCCACCAGAATATTCTTCAATNAANCGGTATTTTTCTTCACCCATNTGNAAATGTCCTAGTATTTCNTGNGTTCTCTGTGTAGCAGTTTGATAATCNAGTCCTGAAACTTGACCCATTTCTATCAGAAATTCAACACCAGTCATTTTGTTTGGAATACAGTCATGTTCTGGCATGTAACCTATTTTTCTTCTAATCTCAATCGAATTCTTATCTAAATTCTCACCTAAAACAGTTACATCACCACTCGTAGACTCAATTAATCCTAGTGCAATTTTGACGAATGTACTTTTTCCGGCGCCATTAGGCCCCAGAATTCCTATTTTTCCTTTTGGAATATCTACCGTAAAATCGTCTAAGGCCAGTACTTGACCATATTTCTTAATGACATTTTTTGCTTCAATCATCAAAATCTAAGTATGTAATAAGATGCTTTTATTTAAATCATCTTCATAATTTAATTTTAAATTAATTTTATATACTGTCATGATTGCGAAGTAATACCGTAGAAGAGATGTAATCTCGTTTTACTACGGAGGTGAAACCATCGCGTCAAACAAGATAAATCAAGCTATCGCCGATGCTCTCAGTTCAAGTGAGGAGCGCAAATTTGTGGAGACTGTCGAGGTTGCAATCAATCTTAAAGATGTAGATTTACAAAATCCACAAAAGAGAATTAGTGCTGAGGTTGCACTTCCACATGGACGTGGTAGGCCAGCTAGAGTGGCAGTTTTTGCTCAAGGTGAAATGGCAGTTATTTCGAAAAAAGTAGTAGATACAGTCATATCTCCAGAACAAATTGATGAACTTTCTGAGAACAAGCGAGAAGCTAGAAAGTTAGCAGGTCGATTTGATTTCTTTGTTGCAGAAACAGGATTAATGGCTAATATTGGTAAAAGCCTTGGTGTAGTTTTAGGTCCTAGAGGAAAAATGCCTAGACCTATTCCTCCACAAGCAGATATTGAAAGAATAATTAAAGGATTAACTAACTTAGTACCAGTTCGTTCTAAGGATCGCCCTACTTTCCATGTTCCAATTGGAAATGTAAAGATGACGCAGGAACAATTGGCTGAAAATTTAGAAACAATATTGAAACGTGTAGAATCTAGCTTGGATAGAGGTTATGATAACATAGCTTCAGTTTGGGTTAAAACTACAATGGGCAAATCAGTGAGGTTACAATAATGGTCAAAGCTTATGTGGCAGATTGGAAGAAAGATGAAGTTTCTGAGCTTCAAGATTTTGTGAAATCTGCAGATGTAGTGGGACTTGTTGATGTTACTGGAATTGGAGCTAAACAAATGCTAGACATGCGTGCTTCCCTCAGAGATATGGGTGTAAAGTTACGAATGTCGAGAAATCGTCTTTTGAAACGTGCTCTTGAAGCTTCTTCAAAAGATAAGAAAGGGGTTGAGCAAGTTGTAGAGGCATTAGAACCAAAGCAATTGGCATTATTTTCTTCAACAGCTAATCCATTCAAAGTATTTCAGATGCTTTTAGAATCTCAAACCCAGGCGCCTGCTAAGGGTGGAGAAATAGCATCTTATGACATTGTTATAGAGAAAGGTCCAACCGCTTTTCCAGCGGGACCTATTGTAGGGGATTTCCAAAATGCAGGATTCCCTGCAGCAATTGAAAAAGGTAAAATTGTAATTCGTAAAAAACATACTGCAGTAGCTAAAGGTGACGTCATTACAGAAGATGTTGCATCAGCTCTTGCAAAACTTGAAATTTATCCGATAACCGTAGGAATGCAATTGTTAGGAGCATTTGATGGAGAGACTTTCTATCTTTCAGATGTACTTGACATTGATCTGGAAGCTTTCCGTGGTAACGTGCAAAACGCTACTGCTCAGGCTTTCAATTTAGCATTCAATACGAAGTATTTCACAGGATCTGTGATGCCATCACTGCTTTCCAAAGCTCAAAGCGATGCTTTGGCAGTGGCAATGTCAACATCATATCCAACTGATTCAACAATCAAATCGTTGCTTGCAAAAGCACACTCAGCTATGTTGGGTGTTGCTTCAAAATCAGGTGACGGTGTAGATGATGAATTAAAGGAAATGTTGGGCAATGCAGCAACAGCAGCAGCGGCAGCACCTGAACCAGTGGAAGAAAGCAAATCATCTGATGATGAAGAAGATGAAGAAGAGGAAGAGGAAGTATCTGAAGAAGATACAGCCGCAGGACTTGGAGCATTATTCGGATAAAAAAAGGAGGCAAAAAAATGGAATACGTCTATACAGCAATGTTGTTGCATTCAGCAGGAACAGAAGTAAGCGCAAAAAGCGTAGAGAAAGTCTTGAAAGCCGCAGGCGTCAAGGCAGACAAATCAAGGGCAGAAGCTCTTGTCGCATCTCTCGAAGGAGTAGATATTGAAGAAGCAATGGCTACAGCAGCAGTAGCAGCACCAGCAGCTAGCGGTGCAGCACCAGCAGCGGCAGCATCATCTTCAGAAGAAGCTCCAGCAGAAGAGGCTGAAGAAGAAGAAGAAGAAGTAAGCGAAGAAGACGCAGTATCTGGACTAGGTGCACTTTTCGGTTAAGATTGAACGGGCATTAGAGCCCTATAAATTCAATGGATTCCGATCAGGAAAACCAAGCCACTACAGCATCAGAAGATAGTCAATCTTCAAATAATAGCGAAAGCTCTGTAGATACGCAAGAAGATTTCAACAATTTCTCTGTCGATGAATTAAAAACTAAGCTCAAGGAGGCAGGATTGCCCGTTTCTGGTAAGAAAGCTGACTTGATAGAACGCTTAGAATCTTCTACCTCTCAAAATGCAGATAAAAATTTAGATTCAGGTGAAAGCTCAGAGGATAATGAAGAGTCAGAAAAATCTGACGTTAAACCAGTATTTACCTTAGAAGAGTTAGGAAACTTATCTAGATCAGAATTGAGAAAAATACGAAAAGAATATCATCAAAAAGCTGAAGAGTTGAGAGTTAGTAGAGATGAATTAAATCTTAAATCTCAAACTCATGCTTCTGAAAGGAATGATTTGAATGTTAAAGCGAAAGAATACATGGATGAAGTTCACATGTATCGAGATAGGCGTAATGGTCTAAACGTTGAAGTTGGTCAAATTAGAGATGAGAGGAATGAAGTTACCGAAAAGGTTAATTCATTAAAAGATAATTTCTTGTCATTAAAACGTAAAAGATTTTCAGGTCGCAATTTACCTCCGATATCAAGACTTAGAAAACAGATACAAGAATTAGAAATTAAACAAATGACAACTCCTCTTACTACAGATAAGGAGCGTGCATTGGTTGAAGAAATTTCATCTTTACAAAATAAAATAAAACAGCATGATGAGCTGATTGAAACAGACACTGAAGTTCTGGATGCAAGAGATACATTCAGGGAAGCTGAAACTAAGCGCCGTGAATTAAGNAAATCAATGCAAAAAAGTAGACAAGAAGCACAATCGGCTCATCATTCTATGAAAGATTCTTTAAAATTAAATCGTTCAACACGTAGGAAGGCAGACGCAGCACAGCGTTTATTCGTGAAAGCTAAAGAAAAAGCAGATATAGTTCATAATGAATACATTGAATATTTGAGAGGCATGCAGGAAATTGATAGAATGACTGCATCTCAAGGTAAATCAGGTTCACTTGCAGATCAAAAAGCTAGTGCAGCTAGTGCTGAAGATTTATTTGCCAAGTTCTTGGCAGGTGAAAAATTATCAACCGAACAGTTAATGATTATCCAAAAAGCAGGAATGCTTTAATTTTAGTCTAAATTTTTTAACTACCTTTTCGGTTCTGTAAATATGCGTAGTCCACTCTGGATGCCTTCAAATGAAAAAATCAATAATTCATTAATGCATAAATTTATGAGGGAATGTTCAGAGAATTTTGAATCATATTTTGATTTACACAAGTGGTCAATAAATGATATGGAAAGCTTTTGGTCACAATTTTGGATATTTTCCAAAATAAAATATTCAGAAAATTTTGATATTGTATTGGAAAATCCAGTGATGCCAGGTGCTAAATGGTTTTCTGGTTCTAAGCTTAATTATGCTGAGAATTTGCTTAAAGGAGATCCAGAACAAGACGCAATAATATCATTAGGAGAAAATAAACCTGCTAAATCTTTGACATTTAGAGAATTAAACCAAAAAGTATCCTCAGTTCAAANAGGATTGATTGATTTGGGAGTAAAGAAGAACACAATTGTAGCTGGTTTTGTTCCTAATTGTTCTGAAACGGTAATAATGATGCTTGCAGTTTCATCGTTGGGAGCAGTTTGGACTTCTTGTTCACCAGATTTTGGAGCTAAGGGAGTTGTAGATCGTTTTGGCCAAGTTNATCCTCAAATTTTGATTACTTCTAATGGCTATAGTTATAATGGGAAGTTATTCAAATTAGAGGATAAAGTTAATGGAGTGCTAGAAGTAATAGATAGTATTGAACATATTATAGAGATAAATTATGTAGATATAGATTCTGCATTTAATCATAAATCAGTAATTTCTTTTGATACGCTATTAGAAAATAAGGGAGAATTACCTAGATTTGAGCAATTGCCTTTCGATCATCCGTTGTATATTATGTATTCATCAGGGACTACTGGGCCTCCTAAATCTATTATTCACAGTACAGGAGGTACTCTAATACAACATATGAAAGAGCACCAGCTTCATTGTGATATTCAGTCTGGNAAATCCAAAATGTTCTGGTTTACTACTTGTGGATGGATGATGTGGAATTGGTTAGTTTCAGGACTTTCTTCTGGAGCTACTATTGTTTTGTANGACGGAAGTCCTAGTTATCCTAATCTTGAAAAATTATGGAAAATGATTGATGAGTTAAAAATAACACATTTTGGTACAAGTCCTAAGTTTCTNAGTGCTTGTGAAACTAATAAAATATTGCCGAATGAGTTCTGTAAANTTGAAAGTCTCGAGTCTATTTTATCTACGGGCTCTCCTTTGGTCGAGGAGCAGTTTGATTGGATTTATAGTAATGTCAAATCAGACATTCATCTTTCATCGATATCNGGTGGAACTGATATAATCGGTTGTTTTTTTGCAGGTTCACCAATACTTCCAGTNTTTAGAGGTGAATTACAGTGTCCTCAACTTGGTATGTCTGTTGAATCGTGGAATGAAGATGGAATGTCAGTAATTGGAGAAAGTGGAGAGTTAGTTTGCACTAANCCCTTTCCATCAATGCCTATTGGATTTTGGAACGATGATGACGGTTCAAAATATAGTTCAGCCTATTTTGAAGAATTTGAAGGTGTTTGGACACATGGTGATTATTTGGAGATTACTAAGAATGGTGGAGCCATAATTTATGGAAGAAGTGATACAACTTTGAACCCAGGCGGAGTAAGGATTGGTACTGCAGAAATCTATCGTTCTATTGAGAGTTTTGAAGAAGTTCTTGACTCTGTAGTCATAGGAAAGCCAGAAGATTCTGATGTATCAGTTGTNTTATGTTTAAAATTAGCTGAGAATGTAATTTTGACAAAAGAGTTAGAAGATAGAATAAAATCTCAAATACGAAAATCGACAACGCCTAGACATGTGCCCAAATATATATTTCAAGTTACAGATATTCCATATACAATAAGTGGGAAAAAAGTGGAAAAAGCTGTTTTACACTCAATTTTAGGTAAGAAAATTAAGAATAAAGATGCCTTGAGTAATCCAAGATCATTGTCAGAGTATGTTAATTTACCCTTCTAAAAGCTTTAAATGGAACACTTCTACCAAATTATGAAATCTCAATTAGTCTTACTAATTTTTGTTTCTTCAATTGCAATAAATTTTGTTAATTTAGAAACACCATCTACGACTGAGGAAGTAGTAGAGATTGATTATTTGGCATGTGGTCCATCTACATTGTCGACAAATGTTAAAAATGCATTTTTGAAAGAAATAAATGCAAATGATTACGTTGATTCAGACTTATATAAATTAAAAAATTGGATTATAATAGTTAATAATACAGATTGTCACCAAACTCTAGATTTTTTATTTGATTTGTCTCGAGTTGCCTCATATCATTCAGTGCAAAGCATAGAAGGAATATGGAGTGTAAAATTTCAATCAGGAGATGTTGCATATTCAATTCTTAAAGAATGGGATGATTCTGGGAAATTATGGGGTTTTTATCCTGAAAAAAGTTCGAGATATGAATTACGCTATGAGCCAAATGACCCCCTGTATGAAGAGCAATGGTATTTGGATAATTATGGGCAGAATGATGGAACCTCAGGCATTGATATAAATCCAAATGATGTTTGGGAAGATTATTCTGGGGATGACATAAATATAGCGATNATAGATGATGGTTTAGATTATAATAATCCTGATTTATCTCCTAATTTTTTATCTTCTCTAAGTTATGATTATTGCGATGATGATGGNGATGTTATGCCTTTGGATTCAGATGAAGATGGCGTAATTGATTGGCATGGGACTGCTGTTGCAGGTGTTGCCTCAGCAAAAGGAAATAATAGTCTAGGAGTTACAGGAGTTTCTTATAATTCTAATTTAATAGGAATAAGATTAATTGCANAAGATTGCACGAACGAGNTAGCTTCAGATAGAATGGTGGCAAAAGCATTAAATCACNAANTAGANGTTGTTGATATTTATACAAATAGTTGGGGNCCAGACTCGNTTGGTAGTGTTCTTGGAGAGATTGGNCCTNTTGCTCTTAACGCCTTAGAAANTGGAACNTCTGAAGGCCGTAATGGTTTAGGCTCAATTTATGTTTGGTCAGCAGGTAATGGCCATCAGAACGGCGATAATTCTAATAAGGATGCTTATGCAAACAGTAGGTATACTATTGCAGTAGGTGCTACAAACTGGAAAGGTGAATTAACGGGCTATTCTGAATTTGGGTCAAATGTTATGGTCGTAGCGCCTTCTAGTCCATTATTATCTGATTCTAATTATACAGGTAATGACCCTGCAATCTTTTCTACGGATGTTTCAGGAAGCGAAGGAAGAAGTAACACAGATTATCTAAATGATATGGGAGGTACTTCGGCATCTACTCCTATGGTTGCAGGAGTAATTGCATTAATGTTAGAGGCCAATCCAGCTTTAACTTGGCGGGATGTTCAACATATATTAGTCAGAACTTCTCAAAAAATAGATCCTTCAAATGAGGGATGGATTACTACATACAAAGGAAGAGATTACAATCATGCATATGGTTATGGTTTAATNGATGCTAAAGATGCAGTTACTTTGGCGAAAAATTGGGAAAATTATAGTGCAGATATGAATCTCACAGAAGTTATGGTTAATACTGGGAAAATTGTTGTAAATGAGTTTGTAAGTGATGATAATGATTTGGGAGTGAACTCAGAAGTTTTTGTTAATGAGAGTATAGATATAGAAACAGTTGAAATTAAANTGAATATTTCACATTCTTGGAGAGGGGATTTAAATTTNTTTTTAGAATCTCCAAATGGCGTTGTATCTGAACTTGTTAGAGANAGTNATGACGGTAATGATCATTATCAGNNANTGGNNNTTTNNNTCAGTNGTNCATTGGGATGAAAATTCATTTGGACTTTGGAAATTAAANGNAAANGATACTGTATTNGGNGGNGANNNAGGANNTTGGNNTGATTGGAATATGACNTTTNANGGCCATCCTTCNANAGATACAGACAGAGATAATTTATCAGATTTTGTAGAATCAGTACTTGGAACTGGATACAATAATTCGGATTGGGATAATGATGGTTTGTTAGATGGAGAAGAATATTATGGTTGGTTGGATTTACTAGGTANTTTTCACTTGACTGATCTCAAGGATTCAGATTCAGATGATGATGGAGTAAAGGATGGGTTTGAGGGGAGAGAAGATAACATAACTGGTTCAATTACAGATCCTAATGATAATGATACAGATGATGATGGTTTATTGGATGGCTGTGAAATTTATGGTTTAGATGATTGTAATAACTATTTCACAAATCCATTAAGTAATGATACAGATGAAGATGGTATTAGTGATTTTGATGAAATTTTTGCATATTATTTAACACCTTCACGATCCAGTAGCGATCCAACGAAACCTGATTCAGATTATGATGGTATGCCAGATCTTTATGAATTAGAAAATGGTTTTAATCCTAGAATAGCAGCTGATGGTTATGAAGATGCAGATTGCGATGGATTTTTGGTTCAAAAACAGGGTCCTTCGTGTATTTTACCTGATAATTCGGAAAAATTTACAAATTATCAAGAATTTTTAATGGGCACAGATCCAAATAATTTCGATTCCGATTTGGATGGATTACCTGATGGTTGGGAATATTATTATGGATTAAATCCTTTGGAGGATGATGCACATCTGGATTTTGATAATGATACAATTTCTAATATTTACGAGTTTAATAATTATCTGATAGAAACTAGCATATTTTCATTTAATCCTGATTTAAGAGTTTATTGGGCGTTTGATTCATCCAGTCCAGTTCTTGCATTTGATACAACTTCAAATTCTAACTCAGCTAATATTATTGATGTAACTAGGACATCAGCTAAGTTTGCTAATGGAATTTCTTGTAACGGAGAGTCTTCAGAATTGAGGGCAAATTCAATTAAAGGAACTAAATTTACTGAATATACAGTTCACACATGGGTTAAGTTGACAAATTACACAAATTTTGGAACCATTGTTGGGACTTCAACAGATGGAAGAACTTGGTTAGGTATTGATTCTGAGGGATATATTCAATTCAAGGTTTTTGCAGGAAATACACTTTATACAACACCGTTGAAAAATGAAAGTAAGGCACTTTTAGATGTATGGTATCATATTGCAGCAACCTATAGCGAAACTGATGATTTTTTACGTCTTTATGTTAATGGCACTTTAGTGGCAAATGAGACAATTTCTCCATCACATTCAATAAAAACTGCCGGAGATAAGAATTACATTTGCAGAGGACAGAATGGTGATGATTATCTTAATGGAACTGTAGATAATATTGCCATATGGGGAAGAGCTTTTTCAGACGATGAAATAAGATATTTCTATGAAAGGCCTCTAAGTATAGATAATTATGTAGATATTAGGATGGATGATGGAATAAGATACACTAATCCTAATTCGATAGATACAGATGGCGATGGACTTTCAGATAATGAAGAATTTTATTTTGGTCTAGATGGTTATTTAACTGATCCTACCAATATAGATACGGATGGAGATGGCTTAAGCGATTATCAGGAAATGTATATTTTTGGAACAGACCCTACGACTAATGATACAGATTCAGATAATTTTACAGATGACATTGATATTTTTCCGTTGGATTCAGCCGAATGGCTAGATACAGATGGTGATGGTGTAGGTGATAATCAAGATGCATTTCCTTTAGATGCTAATGCAACTAAAGATTCAGATTCAGATGGTGTAGCAAATAATTTTGAAGATATAAATAATAACGGAGTAGTCGATAACGGCGAAACGGATCCTTTAGATCCAGATACAGATGGAGACGGATATTGTGATGGTTTTAGTAATGTTACGGTTGATGAGGAACAAATATGCATTGGAAATGATTTATTTCCAACAGATTCTGGAGATTGGCATGATAAAGATGGCGATGGCTATGGAGATAACACTGATTATTGTCCAGAAGATAAGAGGGATTGGTTAGATACAGATTTAGATGGTTTTTGTGATAATTCTGATGCATTTGCAGATAATCCTAATGAGTGGAAAGATTCAGATTCAGATGGATATGGAGATAATTCAGATAAATATCCAAACGATTCCTCTAGATATGCAGACCCAGTCCAAAAAGTGGAGAAAAAGGATCCGCTTGGGGAAGGCACTCTGGATTTAGCTTTTCCATATATAATCCTCATGGGTGCAGTATATTTTATTTTTAAATTTTTCAGAAAATAAGTTACATTTTTTCTTCAACTTTTTTAGAAATATTTTCCAGTAATCTTTCACAATCAGATAAAATTAAATTTAATTTTGCTTCGACTTTATTAACATATTTTTCGTCTTTGATACTATTTAAATTTATCCTCACATTATAAGCAGCCGATTGAGCTCCAGCTATTGACATATAAGCACCAGAACCAACATCACTAGCCATACTCACATCCATTAATTCAGAAATTCTTTCACAAATTTTAAGAGATTTACAACAATATTCTACAGTTTTTAGAGGTACTTCTGTTGCTACTTTATACCCCTCTTGCATTTTTTTATCACGTAATTTTTTATCAGTGTCAGAATCCTTAGGCATTCTCATAGCTTTGATTACTTCATCAAATGCGTTCGTATCTTCATCGATTGCGTTTACTAAGAATTCTTTAATTTCTTGCCCATCTTCAGCAATACTTCCTAGTTCTTTTTTATTTTCTTCAAATCCAGATTTAGAAATACATAAATTTGCGACCATCACACCAAGTGCAACTCCTAATGAACCAGACAAAGCAGCTACAGATCCTCCTCCAGGCGCCGGAGAATCTCTGGACACTTCATCTATGAGGTCAAATGTGACACGGTTTGCCAATTCACCATTAATTTTGGGCATACCTAGGACCTTATCAGATGGATTAAAATCAGTAACGTCAGATAATCCTAAACTTTGAATTGCAATATTTACTAGGTCAATTGGAGGTATTCCTGGAGATTTACCCATTTTTTTCAGGTAATGTTTTCCTGCACTTTCAATTGCTTGGTATGGTATTAGACCTACAATTTCAGAGCCAGTAACTCGAAGTCCTCTTTTTTCAGCCTCTTCACATGCAGCGTCATAAATGTCATGAATAGAGCTAATTTTGTAATTTGTCAAATTCATACTAATTTGTGCTCTGTTGTATTCTGGAATAACCCAACCCAATCCTTTGACATGTGTAAATTTCCCATCTTTGTAAACAGGTTTACCTATGAGGTTATCAGGATCTAAGCCTAATGATTTGTATCTTTCTCTAAAATTTCTTCCGTTTACTTGGTAATAATTCTCTATTTCTTTAATTGTTTTACCAACATAATCAGAATTTCCATCCGGATAATATCCTTCTGCAAAATTTACAATATCGCCTTTGTAGTAAAAGCTGTCTTTTTGATTAATTCTTTTCCATCTACCTCTTTCTCTCAATTCATATGCAATTTCGTTTGCGTATGTTCTATCAGTAGTATTCAAGTTTATATTATATGCAATTAAAAATTCTCTTGCACCTATAGCAGTAGCTCCAGATTTTAGATTTGGTTTATTTGGTCCAAAATCTGGTTTCCAATTTAAATCTTTCAATTTTTTACTTAGTCCTTCATATTCTCCACTTCGAATATTTGCTAAATTTTGTCTTTCTTTATTTGTAGCGGCAGCTTCATAGAGATATATTGGAATGTTAAGTTCAGTTCCTACTTTTTCACCTAATTTCTGAGCAATTTCTATACATTCTTCCATAGTGACATTAGAGACTGGAATTAAGGGGCAAACATCCGTAGCTCCCATTCGAGGATGTGTTCCAGAGTGTTTATTCATATCAATTAATTCAGCAGCCTTCTCAATAGCTTTGTAAGCTGCAGATCCAACAAATTCACTTTCAGCGATAAATGTGATAACTG
>PBGF01000004.1 GCA_002718915.1 Methanobacteriota archaeon
TGCAATTAATACCGTCCTTAGCTCAGACTGGCCAGAGCGGCCGGCTGTAGGGGTCTATCCCTTTTACCCGTGAGTACGGGAGGCCGCAGTTACCGGCAGGTCCCCGGTTCAAATCCGGGAGGACGGACCATTAATCTATTGATTTTTTAATTGTCCTATAATTTATTGTACTAGTGATAGCTGTAAGAACGATAATACAAGAAACGGCTATTGTAACTGAATCAAGTGTTGAATCTGTAAATCCTTCTAAAAATATGCCTCTAACTGCTCTGATTAAATATTCGCTAGGGTTGTATACTATAGCTGACTGTAACCAATCTGGAAGTAGTACATCAGGAACATAAGCGGTACTCATGAAAACTGCTACGAAAAATAAAGGAAATACAGCTTGAACTGCCTGTTCACTCTTAGTCTTAAAAGCTAAAGCTACTACTAGATTTCCGACAACGCCAATACCAAAAGATGCTGCTAAAAGTACAATTGTAATCAATCCCAAAATACCTGCTTCGGGCAATTCTAAAACTCCGCTAATTCTTTTATGATATAAAATTGAAACTGTAATGATTAAAAATAATTGTAACGACAACCTAGTGAATTCAGACATAAAACGAGCAATTACTTGAGGGGCAAGACTTGCAGGTGTTGCTCTTAACTTATCAAAATATCCGGTATTTAAATCAACTAAGAGAGCTGCAGACGAATTGACGCTTCCAAAAATTGCTGTCAAAATTATTATTGCTGGAGTAATGTACATGTAGTAAGGATAATCTCCATACGGATTACCAGGTACATCTGATAAACTATTGAACAAATTAGAAAAAATAAGATACTGTATAACTGGAACAATGAAACTGAAAGCAAGTACTGCTGGAAGTCTCTTATATTGCTTTAAATTTCTCACGTAAAGTGTCAAAATTGTACTAAATTTCAAGGTACATCCTCCAACCGTTTTCCGGTATATTTTAGATAAACATCGTCAAGAGAAGGTCTAAGAACTTTAGTTCCTTTTACCTTGATTTCCATTTGGATTATTATTTTGAGAGTATCAAGAAGTGCTTCTTCTCCGTCATCTACTCTTACTGTAAAAAAGGATTCTTTTGTGGATAAATTATCATTACCAAATTTATTTTTCAAAGCAATTATTTGCTCTTCACTAAGTGATTCAGATAATTTAAATTCAATTCTGTCTTTACCAATAGTTTTCTTAAGTTTTTGAGGAGTGTCCATTGCCACTATTTCTCCTGAATCTATTATTGCAAGCCTATCACAGAGTACTTCTGCTTCTTCCATATAATGTGTAGACATCACAATCGTGATTCCCTTATCATTTTTCAACTTCTTCAAAAGACTCCATAAATCGACCCTGTGGGCAGGATCTAAGCCAGTGGTAGGTTCATCTAAAATCAAAAGTTTTGGATCATGAACTAGTGAGACTGCCAAATCTAACCTCCTTTGTGTGCCGCCTGAAAGCTCAGGAATCATTTGGTCAGAATATTGGTGTAAGTCTAGCAGCGAAAGACTTTGTTCGACTCTTTCTTCAATTTCAGGCCCTCTAAAACCAAACAGTTTAACATGAAACGCAATTAATTCTCTAACTGTAGATAAACTGTCTAAACCTGCTTCTTGTAACGCAAATCCTATATTTTCTCTTACCTGATTAGAATCTGAAGCTACATCATATCCTATTATTTTTATTTCGCCGCTTGTAATATTCAGCAAAGTTCCCATCATCTGCAAAGTTGTTGTTTTACCAGCTCCATTAGGTCCAAGCATTCCAAATATTTCTCCTTTCTTTACATCAAAATTTATACCTTTAACAGCGTGAGTACCACTCTTATATTTCTTCTCTAAGTCTTTAACGACTACAATATTATCTTCATTCATCTTATGTAATCCCAAGTACCAGTCCAAAGAGTTGTAGCCTGCCATTGTGGAGCTTTACGAGGGATATATTCTGAACCAAATTGATCATATTTCTTTCGCTCTTTCTCATCTATAAGTACATGGTAAGCTTCATTGATTTTCTTAAATTGTTCTTCAGATGATTCTATATCTTCTGGATTCAAATCGGGATGGAATTTTTTTGCTAACTTTTTGTAAGCTTTTTTGATAGATTCGGAATCTGCGTCTTCCTCTACTTGCAAGATTTCGTAATAATTCACGTAGTACATTAGAATCGGCTATATCTAAGCAGCCGTCTGTCCACCATCTACTGTAATAATTGAACCGGTTGTCCAATCTGCTTCGGGACCACAAAGATGGAGAGCCATAGATGCGATTTCAGCAGGTTTTCCCATCCTTCCTATGGGCTGAACTTTTTCCAAAATACGTCTTGAAATATGACCTGATTGAACTCTTTCGTCAACCATAGGAGTGTCCACCACTGCCGGACAAATACAATTCACTCTTATTTTCCCAGCTAAATCAAGTGCCATTGCTTTTGTTAGGTTTACAACTCCTCCTTTAGAAGCGCAATATGCAACTGCCCCTTTCATCGCACGAAGGCCCACTGTAGAAGCTATGTTGAGAATTGATCCTCCCTTATTCATGTGAGGAAGAAAATTACTACTCATTAGATATGGACCTTTTAGATTAACATTCAGTTGAAGATCCCAATCTTCTTCAGTCACATCATTTATTCTTCCTGGACGAATAAGACCTGCATTATTTACCAAAATATCTAATTTACCATATTTTTCGGTAAACCATTCTACCATTGACCTTATTTTATTAGAATCGCTAACATCTAGTTGATAAGAATCACAACCAATATTATCAGAAGCTTCAGATAAATCAGATTCAGTTCTACTACAAATTATGACTGTGGCGCCTTCATTTGTAAAGCGCTCAGCTATACCAAAACCAATACCTTTCGAACCGCCTGTGACAATTGCGACTTTACCATTGAGTAAATCAGTCATTGAATGCCTATTGATGGCAGACTAAAGTGTTTATCTTCTTCTGAAAGCGATTATTACTATTGTTAAAATTGAAACAAATAAGGATAAAGAAGGTAGAAATCCTTCATCATCATCGTTTCCAGACTCATCAGTTTCATCTGAAGGTACAAGACAAACATCATCTACTAAATCTTCATTTTCTTCAGTAATCTCGGCGGGGCAATAATCTAATTTTTCTTCAGTGAAATCACAAGAACCATCATCTACTTCAGCTGTTGAATTGAAATTGTTAGCTGTTTCGTTTGTGCACCCCTCTATGGGTTCAGACACGGGATATTCACAAGAACCATCGTCTACTTCTACTGTTGAATTGTAATTTTTAGCATCTGGATCCATGCAACCCTCAACATAGTACTCACANGAACCATCATCCACTTCTACTGTTGAATTGTAATTTTTAGCATCTGGATCCATGCAACCCTCAACATAGTACTCACATGAACCGTCTGAAAACAATGCCTTCTGTTCATAATTTTTTGCACCCTCATCCATGCACCCTTCGAAAGGAAGCTCTGGACCCATAAAATACCAAGTTATTCCTGCAACCCAATTATCGCTAGGGCCGTAAGCTCCAACNCTTCTGTTATAAATTACAGAAGCATTCTTTGGTCTGAAATCGTAATTGTAAGGATCGATTAACTGGGATTCAACACTCCCATTATCGTCGACATATCCGTTATAATTATTTGATGCATTGTACCCTCCTTGAACTGGATAATCTTCGAATGAACCTGTGCGGTGAGCTGCAATTCTATCNGCTGCATTAAATTCTGTTAATGAATTCTCGTTTCCAAATTCATTTTCATAGAGAATTATTATGTTGTTTTTATCATAATCTTCACCGAAAATGGTGTTATTGTGAGTGGAGTGATAGTCACCTTTGACCATTAAACCTGCGGACACATTCCACAGCACATTATGGTGGACTGTTGCATTGCGTCCCTCATTGGTTCCACCTGCAGGACCATCCATGCGAATTCCATACTTTTTAGTATCATGAATCCAATTATAAGCAATGTTAGCATCTTTTTGCTCTGCCATCATCATTTGCACAACGGCCCCATCACTNTGGAGTAAACCCGTNTTCCATATCTCATTGTACATTACAGTTGGCGCATCACCTATTGAAATGGTAGCTGAGGCTCCAGTCAAATGAATTATATTATTTGAAAAATTAGCATCTTTTCCGTTTTCCATNATCGTAACCATCAGTCCAGGTATATCACTAGCTGACCAGTCAATATGATAGAAATATGAGTTTCGAATTGTATTATTATGTGATTGTAAAGCTGCACCATGGAACTCAATTGCTGTACCATCTGTGTGCAAAAATGCAGAGTTTTCTACGATACATCCTGAAGATTTATCAAAACGAGTAACCCATCGCTCATTCACATCTTCACCGGCAATATTCAATGATCTCTTTGAAGTACTTGGATACAATAAATGACTACCACTGACTGTACAATTATCACAGTNTTCAAATCTGAAAGTNGTAGCAAAAAAACCTATATTCTCTAGTTGAATTCTGTCTCCGCCTTCAGAGGAAAATCCATATGCTTGAGTTTTGGCTCTGATATTTGCCTCACTAGGATTTACTCCCTCAGGTGGCATGAAATAAAGTGTATTATTTTCATTATCAAAGAACCATTCGCCTGGTGAATCAATTAAATCTAATTTACCTTCCAAAAAATAATAATGGTGTTTTGTTTTCCAATTAGATACCTCATCATAAACAAATGAATTATTGANACTATCAAAATGTGTAATATTTCTACTCCAAGTTTTAAAAGAACCTACATTCAAAATAGCTATTGCTCCAGTCGGATCAAAACCAGTTTCGTTCAAACCTGTTATATCTATTAATTCTCCATTATCATAAGGATAAACCCAGTTCCCATCATCNTCTTTATACTTGTCAGAATCCATAGATCCTTCTGCCCAAGAAATTGATTTATTGAATACGGAGCCATCNGTGAAATTAGCATTAGGCCAACGAGCTGGAATCATTTCCTCTAAATCAAGAAATAATTGCCATGCATCTTCACTCACATTGGTTTGATAAATTCCATTTTGGTAATCTAACCATTCCCCATTAAGGTCATCTTCAATATCGCGTGAACCATCAATNACTACTGTATCACCNTCTGCAGNTTTAAAATTCACATCATCTTTATCTTGCAATNATATCGATTCTCTGTAAATTCCGTGTGAGATTATTACGGTATCACCATTACCTATTGTCTCCGCAGCCTTAGTTATTGTTGCAAAGGGACAGTTTTCAGAACCTACATTGTCATCACTTCCACTATATTTGTTCACATAATACGGCAAATCATCATCTTTAGTTTCATTTTCGCAGCCATCGTCAGTTGGAGAACCAAAGAAAACTAAATTTGGAGAACTTTTTTTATTAATTGAACTATCAAAATTCACTAATGGTGCTAAAATAAGAACTAAAGCAAGGGCAATGTTAGTAATTTTTCTCATATTTGAGAGCAGTAAATCTCTGTAGATAAACTTATTTGACATGCTTGCTATAATATAATTAGTGAAATACATATTAGCGATTTTGGCTTTTGCTTTTTTGGTCTTCTCTGCCCAATCTAGTGAAGCTGTTGAAGTTTTACACACATATGATTCTATGAAAGATGATACACAAGAACTAGCTAGTCAATACCCTGAAATTGCAATTTATTCTGAGCAGGGNATTAGTACTGGATTAGATTTAGAAATATTTTCTGTTGATGTTGCTCTTAATATTACTGAATTAANTGAAGAAGAATTAAACGCATTACCAACTATGTATGTTGACGGAACACACCACGGTAATGAAGGCATGTCTGCTGAAGCTTCTTTCTTGTTTTTACAAGATGTACTTGAAAGAAGTGCTGCTGACCCTTCATATCTAGANGGAAAAAGATTAGTTGTAACTCCTTCTGTTAATCCTGACGGATATTTCATAGACTGCAGAAACAATTGGAATAGTGTTGATCTTAACCGAAATTATCCTTACATGTGGGGAATGTATGGAACTAGNGATACTAGAGGATCATGTCCTGCTTCAGGAACATATAGAGGCCCAAGCGAAGGAAGTGAAATTGAAACCCAAATCAATATGGAATTAATGCGTAATATGAATTTATATGTTTATTTCTCAGCACATACTGGTTCAAATGATATAGTTCTACCGTGGAAAATTACTGGTGAATTTGCGGTGCCAATTGCTGACTGGGAATTGTACGAATATTTCTTGAATGAATCCACAAATGTTTCTGGCCTTACCTACAGAGATCCTGGAGGTGCTGGAGAATCTATNGCTTGGGGATATGGTGCTAGAGCTGCACTGAGCTTAATAGTTGAAGTTGATGATATGCAGTGGTCTCCCATTGTCTCTACCACAATTCGAGGTGCTTTGAGCAATGAATTATTGATGTACGATATGGCATGGGAAAACTTAGAACTTGTAGGAGGACATTTANAAATCATTGATGAAAGTTATAACTCAGTAACTGTACAAAATATTGGCTGGGGAGCTGCTTACAATGTAACTACTGGAAATGAAATCATTGAAAAAGTTGGACGAAATCAAGTGATTACNCTATCGAAAAACTCCAATGTATTACAATATANTCGACTGATACATGAAGGTGAAGAAGCAGATTTAACTCTAATTAGTATAAATTTAACGTCAATATCAAATCCAGATAGCGGAAATACTCCATCTATTGGTTTTATTTCTATTAGTATAAGTTTAGTATTTGCAGCAAATTTAAGGAAGAAAAAATGACCATAATCGTCGAAAATGAAGGAAAAATAAGAACTGTTATACTCAATAGACCTGAAAAATTAAACTCTGTAAATTTACAAATGGCTACTGAATTNAATCAAGCCGTAAATAATGCAGCTAATGATAAATCTGTTGAATGCTTGATAATTACGGGTAATGGAAGGGCTTTTTCTTCTGGAGGTGATGTTAACGAAATGGGAGAACATTTGCCAAANGCTGGAGACTTATTTTACGATTTAACTGAACAAATTCATTCAATATTTTCTACAATTTTAAGAATGGAAAAACCAGTTATTAATTCGATAAATGGAATTGTTGCAGGCGGATCCTTAGGTTTCGCTTTGGCTGGAGATTATCGTATTGCTTCTAAATCTGCAAGAATATTGAGTGCACATTTCAAAAGAGGATTTGTTCCTGCTGGTGGTGCAACATATATTCTCCCCAGACTAATAGGNNTTGGAAGAACTCAAGCTCTTTTTTTCGGAGGTAAAACTCTAAACTCTGANGAAATGCTNGAATGGGGATTGGTACATGANGTTGTTANTGNTAATGAACTCAAAGAAAGNACTATGAAAATGGCNAAAGAAATNGCTGCAGGACCTAAAACNGCTCTTGCCGAAACAAANAAATTACTACTTGAATCTNAAAATNTATCATTAGATGAAGAACTTAAGAGNGAAAGAGAAAAGAATAAAGACAGTGGAAATACTGGAGATGCAGTTGAAGGAATNANAGCATTTCTAGAAAAAAGAGAACCTAAATTCGAATAAAATGGAAATAAAAATAGCCGATACTGAATTGAAAGAAATTACTAGTATATTTTATCGTATATTAATTCCTAGGCCAATTGCTTGGGTTTCTACAATCTCTAAAGAAGGAATTGATAATTTGGCACCTTTTTCATTTTACGGTGGAGTAACTGCAAATCCCCCTATAGTTTCATTAGGAATAGGCAAACGAAAAGGAAAACACAAGGATACTGCACAAAATTTACTTGATACAAAAGAATGTGTCATTCATTTGACCAATGTTGAATTATCTGAAAAAATGGTGATGACTTCAGCAGACCTGCCTCCTGATGAAGATGAATTTGAAATGGCTGGAATAAGTAAACTAAAGTCAACTGATGTAAAACCTTCAAGAATAAAAGAAGCTCATATTGCAATGGAAGGAAAATTATATCGGCATTTAGAAGTAGGAAATACACCTGGCGATATGATTCTTGTAGAAATTGTTAGAATTCACGTTGATGATTGTATCTTGGATGACAATGGTAAGCCTGATGTTGCAAAAATAGACCCTCTTGCCAGACTAGGTGGAAGAAAATATGCGTCTTTGAATGAAGCATGGGATATAATTCGTCCAAGCTAGATGGCGGGCTCGGGGGGATTTGAACCCCCGGATCTGGGTTCGAAGCCCAGCATGTTTCCAAGCTACATCACGAGCCCAGTTGTGAAGTATTGCTGTCGATAGGTTATTAGGTTTCCTGCTTTAATTCTTCAACTAAATCTAAAACGTTAGATATCTCAATAATTGCTAAAATTTTATATCGGCTTTTACTTTGCATAAGTAAATTATTAACCATAGTTTTCACCCTCTCACTTTCCAATTTAGCAAAACCCGAAAGTTCTCTAATTGAGGATTCCATATTCAGAGCAATCTCCTCTGGAGTTTGACCGTCTATTCCAGACTTTGTCATAGACTTTTCTAATCGTCCTCGTTTGAATAACTGCCATGTAGAAATATTCTTAGTATAAGCTTCAGTAAAAGAGACTTCATCCATGTCAATCCCAATTACATCTATATTTTTTGAATCCGAAACTTTGATTGCTGTACTGAACGAAGGTGGTGGTAATTTTACTCCCTTATCTCCTACTATTTTACGCAAGCTTAGACCATAAATTTCATCCCAACCAGACATATCATAAGGCTCACCATCCCACTCTCTAGTGCCGTTGATTTCCTCAGGACCCATGCCTAATGCGACTAAATCGGGATTGAAGGATTCTATTTCATTTTCAACAATCTGTGATTCTGAAACTAAACCTTTTACCGTGGATAAAATCCGAATTTCGGCATTTCCCACATTAATGGTTTGAGGATTCATTGTAAGTTCTGAGAGAAGTGGGTACTAAAAACTCAAAGGTTTGCAATTATGCCCTTGAAANCANGNTTTGCATAATATTTCTGAACACGTTTTACAGTTNTTTGTTGCTATATTTCCACANNNNTTGCAATTACCTGCAATCACTCAGTACCTTCCCATCGCGAAAANATNTCTGAATCATATCCAAGTAAATCAAGAACNCNACCAACAATAAAATTTATATTATCATCAAGNGTCTTAGGNTTNTTGTAAAATGCNGGNGAAGCTGGTGCAATTATNGCNCCTGCNTTTGANAANTTNANCATATTNTCNATNTANATTGTATTCAAAGGAGTTTCTCTTGGAACTAAAATNAGAGGTCTACGTTCTTTNAGCATTACAAGTGCAGAACGAGTAACCAAATTATCNGANATNCCTGCNGCNANNTTACCTAATGTTGTTCCTGAACAAGGAACTATNGCCATTGCTTTAGCTTTGAATGANCCNGANGANATACTTGCTGCTAAATTNNNATTATCATGNACTACATCTGCCAAAGCTAGAACTTCATCCCAGCTTTTNCCATCNCCTTCGTGATCATTCACTAATGAAGCTGAAGGACTACATGTCAAATGNANCTCAACATCAAATTCTTTGAGAACTTCNAAAAGTCGGATNCCNTANGGAATTCCTGANGCNCCNGTGATNCCGACTACTATTCTGTCCATGATTNTTCTCACCTTGGGTATTCTTATAAGCTTTGGTTAACTGCCTAACNCAACAGATAAGCGTATAAGTACGCATATTANCATCATANTATGGNTGACTCCTTCACGGCNCCGGGGAAAATTATTCTATTTGGTGAACACGCNGTAGTNTATGGTAAGCCTGCAATTGCGATACCTGTNAGTGGGATGCGTGCAAGCGCTTGGAGTGAACCTGGNGAAGGANAATTAACNATTAATGCTCTTGATTTAAATGAAAAATTTAGCTTGGAAAATAAGAGCAGCCAATTTAGTGTCTTAGCNCAAGCNTTNNTATCTAAAACTAAACAGAGTGAACCAAATCTTACGATAAACTTAACNTCAAAACTNCCTCANGGNTCTGGTATGGGAAGTAGTGCTGCNACTTCCACTGCTGTCTGTAANGCATTATCTAATTATTTAGGAGTNGATTTAGAAAANAATCAAATNTCTGAACTTGTTTTTGATGCTGAAAAAATAGTGCATGGAACNCCNAGNGGNATNGANAANACAGTNGTTGCATATGAATCNCCNGTATATTTCATNAANGGCAANGANCCTATGACTTTTGATTCAGGACGTACTTTTCACCTNGTTATAGGAGATACNGGCATTGAATCCTCAACTAAAGAAACTGTAGGAAATGTAAGAAAAATGTGGNAAAAAGAACCTAACTTAATGAACGGATATTTTGATGAAATTGAAAATGTTACAAAAGGNGGNAAAATNGCAATTGAAGAAGGAAATATAGAAATNGTAGGNGAATTAATGAATGATAATCATGAATTACTGAATAAGATTGGNGTNGGNCATCCTGAATTNGAAAAGCTAGTTGAACTCAGTATTAANTNTGGAGCAATTGGGGCAAAGTTGACNGGNGGTGGAGGNGGTGGAAACATGGTTGCNCTAGCAAATAANGCTAAAGAACAGAANGAAATNTGCGAAAATATAACGGAAGCCGGATATAGGGCCTACCAGACTTCATTTGGTGAGGATTAATGAATCTAAAAGAATTTGTTGACTTACTNGAAGAAAATGGNAAACTCAAAAGAGTGACCAAAGAAGTAGATCCTGTTTACGAAGTTGCTGCATTAATGGAAGATGCNGGTGACACTCCATTGTATTTAGAAAATGTAAAAGGAAGTGTACTCCCCTGTATTACCAATATCTGCTCTAGCAGAGAACTAGTTGCACTAGCACTTGAATGNGGNCCTAATGAAATAATATCGAAAATATCTNATGCNATTAATAATCTAAATGAACCTAAAACNGTNCAAGCAAATGGATACAAAGAAATTGAGGCNTCANTAGACAATTTACCAATACTGACACACCAAANTACCGATGGAGGTGCGTACATTGCGTCNGCAATGGCTGTTGCACATGATGANGAATATGGAAGAAATATTTCTTTCCATAGNGCAATGAAAATTGACAGNAANCATATGGTTATGAGAATTCTTGATAGGCATCTTAAAGAATACATGAATAGAGGATTGAAGGAATTTGCTTACTGTAATGGAGTTTCTGTACCTGTATTACTTGGTTCTGCGACTTCTTTCGAGATAGANCATGATGAAATGGCAGTTGCTAACGCNCTAGCTGATTCACCNGTTATTGATGTNGGAGGACACATGGTCCCAGAGTCTGAAGTAGTTATGATTTGTGAATTTACNGGANAAACCCACGATGAGGGNTCTTTCCTTGATCTTACTGAAACTCCAGATATTGTNAGAAAAGGACCTGTAATAAAAATAAAGAAAATATTNGTAAGGGATGACTCAATTTTCCATGCTCTTCTACCTAGTGGACCTGAGCACAAAGTTCTNATGGGAATGCCAAGAGAACCTACCATATACAACGAAGTGAACAAAGTAGTAGATTGCCATGATGTATTCATGACTCANGGAGGNGGNTCNTGGCTACANGGGATTGTAGCAATTAACAAAAAAAAATAATGATGANGGNTTGAAAGCCATTGATGCAGCATTTGCAGGCCATGCNTCTATGAAACATGTTTGGATTGTCGATTCAGATATTGATATTACTAATCCNCAGGCTGTTGANTGGGCNATGGCTACAAGATTTCAAGGTAACAANGATTTAGTTGTAAAAACTGGAGTAAANGGNTCTTCTCTTGATCCTAGCTCAAANCCTGANACTAGAGAGACTGTAAAAGTTGGATTTGATTGTACNATTCCTCTAGATAGANACAAAGAAGACTTCATTAAACCTAAACCTGCTATGAAGGTTAAATTAGAAGATTATTTAGATTAATGNTATTAACAACCGAGCAANAAAGTATTCTANANGGTGAACAGGGAAAAACAAGGCAGAAAGCTATACGGNTGTTAATTGATTTAGGNAAAGCTGCAAAAGCTAAAAGATTAGTTCCTGTAATTTCATCNCATGTTTCTGGAGTTTCTCCATTAACTGGTGGAGAAGGTNTGATAACNTTTTTAGAAGATTTAGTAAGNGANAGTGATGGAACTGCAGCTATAGANACAACNCTAAATTCAGCAGGATGCGATAGAAGNANATTTGAAGAAATGGATATTCCTGTTGCAGATTATGTAGAAAAACAACAACTCATTCTTGATGCATATGAAAAATTAGGAATAANACTCTCTTTGTCATGTACNCCTTACGANNATATCTCTATCAAAGGAAATGCNTCCTGGGCNGAGTCAAATGCTGTATGTTTCGCTAACTCTTACAGTGAACTCANNACAAACCGTGAATCTGGATTGTCTGCACTTGCTACAGCATTATGTGGATTTACNCCTGAATATGGACTGCTATTAGATGAANATAGAATNCCTAACATAAAAGTCAATATTTGTTGTACTTTAGATGAACCTGTTGATTATTCTATACTTGGNGATTGGATTGGGAAACAAATAAAATCTNANTGGAAATTAGATTTTGGACCNATTCCTCANATACANGGAATTAAAACTTTAAATTTTGAATCAAAGAAAGCTCTGACNGCNGCTTCTGCAAATTATGGTTCNCCATTATTATTTATTGATNAATTTACCAAAAAACCTGCTAAAACAAATTATCAGGCNGAAATAAATTTTAATGAAGAAGACTTACAAAAACGATATGAAGAACTCACNCCTAANACTAAAATTGATTTAGTAACAATTGGATGTCCTCANGCATCTATTGAAGAAATTGAAAGAACNTCAGAACTTGTNAAAGGAAANANTATACCTGAAAAAAGATTGTGGGTTTTTACATCATCTGANAATTTTNATNAAGCCGANAAAAAAGGATATGTCCAAAATATTGAAAATGCTGGAGGAATGGTTCTTAGNGAAACCTGTCCAGAAGTAGTTCACTANAATCATAAAAAANTAAANCATATACTTACTAATTCAATGAAGGCTGAACATTACCTAAAATCAGGATTAAATTCTATAGATACATCCGTTTCCAGATTGGCCGACTGTATAATGCATGCTGAAAATAAAAATCTTTTAGCAAAAGAAACTATAAAGAAAACAAAACACAAAATAAAAAAGATAGTTTCTAACAAAACATTGAAAACAGAACTAATTGAAATTACAGGAAAAGGGTTGGATTCACAAGAAGAATGGGAAATTGAAGGTGAAGCGCTTGTCACGGATGTTCCTATTACTTTTCTAGGTTTTGTAAATAAAAAAACTGGAACTATTGAAGAAGAAGGGCATCCTCTTGATGGACTTTCAATAGCTAATAAAATACTCATCTTTCCAAAAGGAAGTGGATCTACTGTAGCTCCATATGTCTTATTAGGATTATTTTACAATGGCAACGGACCAAAAGCCATTATCAATACTGATTTAGATCAACAAACTATCCCTGCATGTAGCTTATTAGCAAAACCATATGCTCATTCATTCGATAAAAATCCATGTACAGAAATCAACTCCAAAGATCGAATTAAGCTTACATTAAAAAATGGAAATGTTGTGCTTAACGTCAGGGAAAGATATGGAAACTAACGAAATTATTGCCCTTTTTTTGATTATAATGCCATCTGGCTATTTTGTTATGATTAATGTAATCTATTACCTAGCTCCTACTATCAAATATGAAGAATTCCCAGAAAAACGATTTGGAAAAAATAATTGCACTCGAGTTGCAGAAAATCCGAACCGAGGAAGAAATATGAAGCCAATAGTTACCAATTTAACAATAAATGAAATTCAAAACAACCTGAAAAATATCATAGCCAATATGCAAAGGGTGAAAATTGTAAATGAAAAGAAAGGATTTATTCATTTTACACAAATAACACCGTTTTTCCGATTCTATGATGATATTTTTGTCAAAATATTTGAAAATAATGGAAAAACTAATGTATGGTTCCAAAGTCAGTCAAGATTGGGTCTTTACGATTTTCAAATAAATGAAAAACGAGTCGAAATTCTATTTAATGAGCTAAAAAAATTAACTTAATTTACTTTTAATATATTTTTTCATGCGTGGAATAATTTTTCTAGATTCCCAATATTCTTCACATTCTTTGGATAAATATTCTATTTCTTTCATGACATTATCTGTAAATTTTCGTAAATTATCTCTATTTATTTCCTCATCAGGAAATTTCATAGGTTCTCCAAATTTATAGTAAAATTTTCTCCAGGGCCTTGGAATTCTTTTAGATACTGGCCATACGCCATCTGTTTGTCTAATTGCAACTGGTACGACTAAGGCTCCTGTAAGTGCAGCTAATCTAGCTACTCCGGTTTTGCCCTTAGCCATAACTCCGTCTTTAGAACGTGTACCTTCTGGAAAAATTCCAATTGCTCCATCATCTTTAAGAATTTTTATTGCTTCCTCAAGACCCTCCATACCACCAGCTTCTCTATCTACGGGTATAACTCCGACCTGTTTGAAAACAAGTCGACGTATTGTACTGTCAAAATGTTCTTTTTTAGATAAATACGATACAGGTCTTTTCATCGCAGTCATTATGAATGCTGGATCTATATGTGAAAGGTGATTAGCTGCAATAATTAATGGCCCATCCACAGGTATTTTGTCTCTATCTAAATATCTAGGGCGGAACATAATTCTCAAAAACGTACCTAGTGTCAATCTTGTTGTTGTATAAGATAAAGGAGGACGCTTTGACATTAATTAGGCATCTAGGGTCGATATATAGTAATGTGCATCCTTAAATTAAGGATTGTTCTTCTAAAATTACTGTTTGCACGTTCTTTAATGAATTCAAACCGTCTTCTACTTCTGTAGCAAATCCATCTCTGTCAATACCAACAATAGCTATCATTATTGCTTTAAGGCCAAAAGCAAATGGCTTAACCTCATGTGCACCAAAATTTGCATCCTCAGGAAGAACTCCTGGTATCTCTGAAACAATAGCTTCTATATCTGAATCTGGAGATTCTGGCATTAATCTATATTTTAAAGCAACTTCACCCATATTTATCTAGCTAAAAGGGGCCAATTAATTAATTTGGGCATCCAGAACAAATATTATTACTACTGATTAATAGTAATAATTATGGAAGAACCTGAATTACGCATTGGTGGATGGGTTCAAGAAAAAAAACGAGGGAAAATTAGAAGAGTATTCAGTTTTCTACTAATCGTAATTATTGGATTGTTAATTGGAGGACCTATACTCGTCGATTACAATGATGCCATAGATGTACAAGATAATTCGCTCTACAAGAGTACAGGAAGTTGGAATGGCCCCTTCGATCAAGAAAATATAAAGGAATTTAATGGACATTTAAAAATATCAAAAAAAACATATGAAAGTTCCGACGGATATTCTGGAAAATTAATAATACTCTCACTAAGCTCATTAATTAGTTTAGACCTTTTAAACAACAAACAAAATATAATCGTTAACAAAGCTATAGCTGAAATGGATAAAGAAGAATTAAAATACGAAAATGGAAAAATTCTTACAGAAATTAATGAAAAGCTGCCTGCAGGCACAGAAATATATCAATGGGAAGCTACACCTAATGAAAATGCCAACGGGTTTTTTTCTGAAAACAAAGATGGGAAAATTTTTGTAAAAACATTTTCTTGGACAAACAAATGCACAAATGCTGCCCTTTGCAACCCAGAAACTGTTATTTGCATAGCTTTTGGTACTAATTTAAATATTATAAATCAAGCTACTGAATTAATTGAAAATGTAGGTTAAAATGTTCTGTCCAAAATGTAAATCTATGCTTGTATTAAATCGAGCAACGGGTCAAAGAGAATGTAAAAGACCGAATTGTAACCATTCAGAAAGCAAGGGTGAAACAAAAATTACAAGTAGAGAAATAGAAAAAAAAGAAATGGTTGTAACTGAAGGATTAGAAGGGACATTACCTACTGCAAAAATAATTTGCGAGAAATGCGACCATAATGAAGCTACATGGGTTATAAGACAGACTCGAGCTGCTGATGAACCATCTACAAGAATATATCAATGTACAAACGCTAAATGTAAACATAAGTGGAGAGAATACTAAACAAATTTAGCATTTAATTCTAATAATTTATTCTTGAGATAAAAAAGCATTTCTTCTTTTAATTCTGCTGAATTATCTGTATCTGTTGAATGACATATTAATTCTAAAGCCACTCTAAGTGACTCATCTTCCCCTAATTTACGTAAGAAAATCATTGATAAATATTTGGAATCATCCAAACTTGATTCTCCCGCATGATAAATTATAGATCTGGTACCTTCTTCTTTAAGATTACAAAGATGAAGTCCTGGCATTTTCTTTGCTATTTTTGTAATTTTACTAACCTGTAAACCTTCTATGTTTAAAGATGTATGTGATGTATTGTCTTTAAATTCTAATCTGTCATTTTCATGCTCATTCTCAGATATCGGTAATGGCCTTACAAAGCATCCTAGAAAATTTGTTTCTACATCTCCTAACCAATTCGTACATTTCCTACCTACGCTATCTAAATATTGTACAACTAAAATTACTCTTGTATTTACTCTACTAATTGGAGAAAAAGAAAAAGTAATTGGAGATGATTCTTTTGGTTTTAAATGATTTATTCGAACTACTCCTGAAGGTGGAGATAGTAATTCTAATCCATTACCTTCTATTTTAGTCCTTATTTTTAGATTCTCTAATGTATTATCTGATTTATTTAATAACTCTAATTTTAACTCTACCTCTTTTCTAGTCCTGAAACGGAATTTTTTCAATTTAACTGAATCATTAGAAGTAGTATAATCAACAAAAGCCATATGGCTTTCCATTTTTTCTAGAATTATATCTTTTTTAAGAGAACGCGTAGCTATATTATCTACAAAGTTGTAAAAGAAATCTTGAAGGCTATTATCAATATTTCCTGATTCTAACCAACCTATAATCAACTTATTAACGTCAATTTTCAATTTCTTCAGATCTTTTTCTGACTGATTTATTAATTTTTGAATGTTATCCATTTCCTCATTTATACCTTTTTTTGCATCTTTAATGAAATTTTTCAGATCGAAAATACTATCGTTTTTTATTTTAGTTAAATCATATCTGTCTAATTTCGATAATAAATGAGTTGCAAATTCAAGCAATTTAGCATAATTTGAATTATCCTTAATATCTCCATAAAGTGAAAAATAAGGGTAAATTAGAGGAACCATATCATCAGTCTGAGCTCCTTGAAGGCCCATTATATTCATAAATTTAGGCAATGAATCTAAATAATTTACATGCCTTTTATGTAAATGTTCTAGTCTATTTTTTAATTCTACTATCATTGAAAAAGATTTTTTTAATGTTGTAAAGTTTCCACCTGATTGCTCCTTAACTAATGTAAAGTTATCTTCAATATCGCTAATATTTGATTCATAAATTAATACTTTTGACATCAAAGAAGATATCGTTTCTATATTTGTGCTAACCTGTTTTCTAAGAAAACCTTCATTTTGGAACCAATGAATTTTACTTTCAGAGGCAATGATGATATCAGCTCCAAAACATGAAAAGGAAAAATCTACTATCTTTTCTCTGGCATAATAAGACCAGGCTTGATCTCCATATTCATCAATGATATGAAAATAAGTATTGGAATATTGGCCAACCATTCTTCCAGAGTCAAGTACATTAAAACCTTCCAACTCATCCTCAGATGAATATGTCCATAATTCATCCCCATTTCTATCTTGACAAATTAAACTCTTATCATTATTAACAAAATAATTCTTTAGTGAATTATTTGAATATGTTACATACTTTACATCAGATAAAGTCTTCTGCCACAAAATATGGCCAGTCAACGAAAAAGATATGAGATTCTTATCAGTTACTGCTATGCCACCTTCGTCTGAAAAGAAGGTCTGTAATTGATTTGAAATATCTACTATTTTGTCAAAATCATTATCTTCTGTTAATATAAAAATACGATTACTAGTTGAAACTAAAAAATCTCCCTTATTTGAATAATGCATGCTAATTGTAACTTCTGAAAAATTATGTTCCCATTCTAAATCTCCAAATCTATTCAGGAAAATTAGAAATTTTTCTCCACGAAGAACTACATGTTTACCTGAATTATCTACAACAAAATCATCAATCAATCCTTCAGAAACATATTCCCATTTTTGATTCCCCCAATAATCAAAACAACACAACTTTTCTGACGTTAATACATAAATATTCTCTAAGGAACTAGATATTTTTAGTTGGAAACCTTGATTAATATTTATCACATTCAATAGTTCCCTTTCGTTAAATATATTTATTGAATCTGAAGTTAAAGCTACAGCTATTTTACCTTCTAAATCACATTCTAAAGCTAATATTTTGCCTTTGACTGGCTGCTTCGCTAACAGTTTAACTGGTTTCCAAGACTCCTGTTTTACTGAGGTACTCCTTAACATAACTTATCAATTATTACTTATTATCCTTAACTAAATACTGCTAAATAAATATAAATGCTTGGAGCCACCGGAGGGATTTGAACCCTCGGCCTGCTGATTACAAGTCAGCCGCTCAACCGGGCTAAGCTACGGTGGCTCAAGCCCCTTTCAGGCTCCTCTAAAAAAAGGCTTTACCCTAACTGCCCTAATTTTTGAAATAAAATGCCGAACAGTATATATATGGGCCTCTTGTCGGCTGAAACCTCGATTCATTGAGAAGGAGATTTGTAAGTGGCAAAAGGTCTTTACACCGCATCCGCACAACGTAACAAAAGACAAAAACATCGTTGGAACGATAGATACTATCGTAAAAGAGCTATGAAGCTCAAGGAAAAGGCTGATCCTCTACAAGGTGCACCACAAGCTAAAGGAATCGTTGTAGAAAAAGTAGGTGTTGAAGCAAAACAGCCTAATTCAGGTATTCGTAAATGTGTCAGAGTTCAATTAATTAAAAATGGAAGACAAGTAACTGCGTTAGCTCCTGGAAATCTCGCAATAAGTTTTATTGATGAACACGACGAAGTTGTAATAGAGGGAGTAGGTGGAAGAATGGGTAGATCCTATGGTGATTTATCTGGTGTTCGCTACAGAGTAGCTAAAGTTAATAACGTTTCTTTGAAAGAAATGGTTCGCGGTAGAAAAGAGAAACCAATCAGGTAGATTAAATGGCTGAAGAGAAAGAAAATAATAATGAAAATGAGGTTGAAACCAAAACTGAAGAACCAGATGTAGAACTCCCTGTAGTTCCATTATTCGGAAAATGGGATTTGACTGAAGTAGATGTGGAAGATAAAACTTTAGAACAACACATCAATCTTAATGCATTTCAAGTGCCACACACTGGCGGTAGACATTCTAAGAAGAGATTTGGAAAAAGAAATTTAACAGTTATTGAAAGAATCATTAACAATCTGATGCGTTCTGAAAAATATACTGGTAAAAAAGCTCAAGCATATTCTGTTCTGAAAAATTCATTTGAGCTTATTCATCAAAAGAAAAAAGATAATCCTGCACAACATATGGTTAAAGCGCTAGAGAATTCAGCTCCGAGGGCGGAAGTAGTTTCTCTAAGATACGGAGGAATACGAGTCTACAGTGGTGTAGATGTATCTCCAACAAGAAGAATAGATACAGCAATTCGAAATTTATGTATTGGCGCTTTAAGTTCATCCAAAAAACAACGTTCAATTGAAAAAGCATTAGCAAAAGAAATCTTGTTAGCCTCTGAAGCAAATCCTGATTCTTATGCAATAGGCAAAAAAGAAGAAGTAGAACGTCAAGCTGAAGCTGCACACAACTAAAGTGAAAAAAAATGGGCCGTAAAGAAGACAACATAAAGCGGGCAACTGCTTTATTTACAAAGCTAGAACAAATTAGAAACATAGGTACTGCCGCACATATTGATCATGGAAAAACAACATTATCTGATAACTTAATCTTCGGAGCTGGAATGATGTCCGAAGATTTAGCAGGTAAACAGCTAATGTTAGATTTTGATGAACAAGAATCTGCAAGAGGAATTACAATCAATGCAGCTAATGCATCTATGGTTCATGAACACAAAGGTCAAGATTATCTTATTAATTTAATTGATACTCCAGGACACGTTGACTTTGGTGGAGACGTTACCCGAGCTATGAGGGCTCTTGATGGTGTAATTATAGTAGTATGTGCTGTGGAGGGAATAATGCCTCAAACTGAGACTGTTATAAGACAAGCTCTTAAAGAAAAAGTTAAACCTGTACTATTCATTAACAAAGTTGATCGATTAATTGCTGAATTACAAGTAACGCCTGAAGACATGATGCAAAGATTTGGGAAAATAATTACTGAAGTTAACAAACTAATAGTTAGAATGGTGCCTGAAGAATTCAAAAAAGAATGGATGGTTGATGCTCAAGCTGGAACTGTTGCTTTTGGTTCTGCATACCATAATTGGGCAACATCTTTGCCATTCATGGCCAAAAAGAATGTAAATTTTAAACAAATTTATGAATTTATGGAGAAAGAGCAAAAAAGAGAACTTGCTCAAGCTGCACCGTTGCACGAAGTTTTATTGGATATGATTGTTGAAAAATTACCTTCTGCAGATACTGCACAAAAATACCGCATTCCACACATTTGGAGAGGTGAATCTGAAGAAGAAATTGGTCAAGCCATGGTTAACGCCAATGCCAATGGAGATTCTGCATTTATGGTTACTAAAGTTGTTTTAGATCCGCATGCAGGTGAAATCGCAGTTGGTAGGTTATTCTCAGGATCTATTAAGAAGGGAGACCAAATGTATGTTGCAGGAATGCCAAATGCAAACAGAGTTCAATCTGTAGGTATGTTTGTTGGCGGTGACCGTATTGCAACTGAAACTGTAACTGCCGGAAATATTATTGCGGTTTCAGGACTAAGAGACGCACAGTCTGGTTCAACTATTTCTTCTAACAAAGAAATGACTCCATTTGAAAGAATTGTACATAATTCTGATCCTGTTGTAACTACTGCAATTGAAGCAAAACACACTAAAGATTTACCGAAGCTTGTTGAAGTTCTACGTGCTGTAGCAAAATCCGATCCTTCTATTCAAATTGATAGTAATTTAGAAACTGGTGAACATTTAATGTCTGGAATGGGAGAATTACATTTAGAAATTACTGAATATAGAATTAAAAATGAACATGGTGTTGAAATTACAACATCACCACCAATTGTGGTTTATCGTGAAACTGTAGCAATGCAATCTCCTGGAGATTTTGAAGGTAAATCACCAAATAAACACAACCGTTTCTACATTACAGTAGAACCACTAGAAGATGATATTAGAGAAGCAATAGTAGATGGAACCATTCCTTCTGGTAATATTAAGAAATCAAAAGAGGTTGCTAGACAACTAATAGACATGGGATGGACAAAAGTTCATGGTCGTGGTGTTCTTTGTATTGAGAATGGATGTGTCTTTGTTGATGCAACAAAAGGTATTCAAAACTTATTCGAAACTAGAGAATTATTGATTGAAGCTTTCAATGAAGTTGTAAAGAGAGGGCCTCGTGCACATGAGAAAATGATGGGTGTAAAGATCATCTTGAATGATGCTAAACTCCATGAAGATGCTATTCACAGAGGACCTGCACAAACCATTCCGGCAGTAAGGAATGGAATTAATGGAGCTCTTGTTTCAGCAGGTGTTGCATTGTTAGAACCAAAACAAAATGTTTACATCAATGTCCCTCAAGAATTAATGGGATCTGTAACTGGTGAAATGTCGCAAAGACGTGCCGAAATTGCCGGAATGGAAACTGAAGGCGATATGGCAGTAATTACTGCTAAAGCGCCAGTCAAAGAAATGTTTGGATTTGCTAGTGAAATTCGTTCTGCGACTGGAGGTAGGGCGCTTTGGAGTACTGAATTTGCAGGGTATGAACCATTACCTAGAGAATTAATTGACGGAATTACTGAAGACATCAGACAGCGAAAGGGATTGAAGGCTGAGATGCCAAGGCCTGAAAATTACTCTTAAGACTTAAATCTTATTTATTATCTCGTTGAACTGGTCTAAAGGGATGAACCCAAGATGCCAAATTTCGGGGGCTTCTAGTTTGAATCCATACTTTACCTTTTCCATGGTAGCGACATATCCATTGATCGCCAAAAAGCCAAGAACGTATTGTTCTTCCAGTTGTTCCAATGCTATAATCTAATGAGCTTTCCCAAGCTACAGCATATCCATTATCTACCGTATACGAACCATCCACTTGAACTTCCTGAACATCTCCGTACGAGCCAAAGAACAAAAGACCGGTGCCACTAATTCTAAGTCCTAACATTCCTTCCGCAAAAGTACCTCTAAAACCTTCCCAACTAACGCTGGTTTCAAGATTCCCCAAATGACAAATATATGCTCCCCGTTCCATGTAAATTGTTTCATCATTAAGCTCTCTAACAATTATGTCTCCTGAAAAAGAAGGAGCTATGCCAATCATACCAGAATTAACTTCAGCTTTGTAAGTATTAAGGAAAAAACTTTCACCAGCCATTCTCCTTTTTAATCCTGCAAAAAAACCTCCCTGCATCTCAGTTTTCGGAATTATAGAGGTATCCATCCAGGTCATAGAACCTGGCTCTACAACTACAGATTCTCCTGGATTCAAAGTCATCTCAACAAGAGAATATGTTGGAGCTGAAATTATGTCGTATTTCATTAACTCTTCCTCGGTGGTAAAAGAGGACCTAAAATCCCGCCAAGTCTGCTTGGATCGTGTGATTGAACCAAAATTCTTCCTTGGCCTCTAAATTTCATCACTAAACCTTCTCCAGACATCATAGAGGAAATCCAGCCTCCACCTGCCTTTCCAATGTCATATTCTAGACCTTCTGTAAAAGCAATCAAATGGCCATTATCTATTGTAATTCCGTTATCAACTACCACTTCACTAATTCTGCCAAATCCATTAACTAATAACTGTCCTTGCCCAGATGCCTTAACAAAAACTAAACCCTCTTTGCTGAACATACCTTTTGTCAATCCTTGATATTGCGTATCCAATTCTATACCTTCTGAAGAACCCAAATAACTTCCACCAGAACAAATCCACGTTTCAGAATGAACCTCTAATTTACGTACTTCTCCTTGGTGTGTGGGTGCGAGGCCAACTTCTCCAGGCCCTCCTCCCGCTTGATAACTGTTTAAATGATATGTTTCTCCAGCCATCATAGCTCTTAGACCTGACGCAATACCTCCAAAAAAACCTTGACCTTCTTTTTTACGAGATACTACTTCAATTTCAACATTGGACGATGCACGATACATACTGCCTGCTTCAGAAATAAATTTCTCCCCTGACTCTAATTTAACTACTGCTGAACCAAAGGCGCCTTCAGTGTCTACTTCTATGTTCATAATAACCTCGGAGTAAGCCAAGATGCAAGACTATCTATTGTTCTTGTCTGCAAATAAATTTTTCCTGAACCACTAAATGTCATTACTAAACCCTCGCCTGAAAGCATAGTCGATTTCCAATTACCCATGCCTGAAATTTTATAATTTAGTGAAGGCTCAAATGCTACTACATGTCCACTATCAACAATAAAATCTCCATTAATATTCTTCTCTAAAATTCCTCCAAAAGAATTAAAAAATAAATCTCCATTTCCTGATACTTCTAAAAGAAAAGCACCCTCTCCTGAAAATAAAGCTTTAAGGCCTCCAAATTTCGCCTTTACATTTACTCCTGGAGTACAGGCTAGAAAAGAACCAGACATTATATTCAATTGATTGTTTGATAAGTTGTAATGTTGTACTGATCCTGGAACTGCAGGCGCAAAAGTTAGTTTTCCACCATTTGTCTGCTTATATTTTCCCAAAAAGAAACTTTCTCCACCAAACATTTTTCTAAACATAGCTGAAAAAAAACTTCCCTGCCTCTGATAACTTGAATTAAGATGGGAATCCATCCGTGACATTGCACCTGGCTCTATCAAAATGACTTCTTCCGGCCCCAATTCAACATCAACTTCACCATATGACGGATTTCCTTTGATGTTAAACTTCATAATTATTTAATAGAAATATCGGTATTTAACTTGAACTTAAGAGAATATATTACAAATTTTAGGCGAATCCTTTATTTACCCCCCATCCTGCCGACACATCCATCCCATGGAGGGAAATTATAATGGCTGAAAAACAACACTTGAATGTCGTATTCATTGGTCACGTCGACCACGGTAAGTCAACCACAGTTGGTAGAGTACTTTTGGAAGGCGGTGCTATCGAACAGCACTTGATCGATAAATACAGGAAAGAAGCAGAAGAACGTGGAAAAGCTGGTTTCGAATTAGCTTACGTTATGGACAACCTCAAAGAGGAAAGAGAACGTGGAGTTACTATTGATGTAGCACACAAAGAGTTCAAAACTGATAGCAAACATTTTACAATTATTGACGCACCTGGACACAGAGATTTCGTTAAGAATATGATTACTGGTACCTCACAAGCTGATGCTGCAGTTTTAGTTGTAGCTGCTGATGACGGTATTGCAGCTCAAACCAAAGAACACTTGTGGCTCTCAAAGGTTATGGGTATTGAACAAATGATAATATCTGTTAATAAAATGGATATCACAAAACCAGCATACAGCGAAGACAGATTTAATGAAGTTGTTAAAGAAGTAAAAAGTATGTTAGGAATGGTTGGTTTCGCAGATGATCAAGTTAATATCTTACCGGCTTCAGGTTGGAAATCTGATAATATTAAAGAAACTGGCGATAATTTATCATGGTGGAAAGGTGACACATTACTTGGTGCATTAGATAAACTAAATCCACCTGCAGGTAACGCTAACGACAGCGTAAGAATTCCAATACAAGATGTTTACAAGATATCTGGTATCGGTGCAGTTCCTGTCGGACGTGTAGAAACTGGAACAATAAAGGCAGGTACAAAACTTATCTTCAAACCTTCAGCTCACTCTGGCGGTAAAGTTGGTGAAGTAAAATCTGTTGAAATGCACCATGCTGAAGTTCCGTCTGCCGGACCTGGAGCTAACATAGGATTTAATTGTAGAGGTATTTCACATACTGACATTAGAAGAGGTGATGTTGGAGGGCCTGAAAATGACCCACCTACCGTTGCCCGTGCATTCAAAGCTCAAGTGATGATTTTAGATCACCCTAATGTGATTACTGAAGGATATACACCTGTATTCCACTGTCATACAGCACAAGTTGCTTGTACATTTGATAAACTTCTTGCAAAAATGGACCCAAGAACTGGGCAAGTTACTGAAGAGAACCCAGATTTCCTGAAAAAAGGAGATGCTGCTATGGTTCTTATCAAACCAACAAAACCATTAGCAATTGAAGAACAGGCTAAATTCAAACCTTTGGCAAGATTTGCTATTAGAGACATGGGAGCTACTGTTGCTGCTGGTATGTGTCTAAAAATCGAAGAACACTGGGATTGAGCAATTAATTAATGGCTCCAAAAAAGGCATCCAGCAGAGCTTGTATTTCGCTGCATTCCTTGAGCTATGACATAGTGGATAGCGTTTGTGAACAAATCAAAACAATTTCAGATAGAACTGGAGTTGGAATGACTGGGCCTATACCATTACCAACAAAAAAATTAAAAGTGCCTGTAAGAAAATCACCTGATGGAGAAGGTTCTGAAACTTGGGATCGTTGGGAAGCAAGACTTCATAAGAGATTAATTTACATAGATGCTGATGAAAGGGCCATGAGACAATTGATGAGAATTCAAATACCTGATGGCGTTAAAATTTCAATTCAGATTCAAACTTAAATATAAGAATAAGCAATCATGCAAAACATTGTTGCTGATGAATATATTGGCAACCATGAATAACGCGCAACCTCTATTATTCGAATTAGCNGCAGCACTAATCTTATCNTGNTTNCCTTGNCCCATTATCTCTACACCATCNACATANACAGTTCCCATNGCNGATTCNGCNNCTGAAATATCNGATATTGCTTCNTCCAAAACCTGATTTGCAGAAGCTAANAGNCCNNCTGAATCTGATAANGGATTNAAGCCNCCTGGCTTAATATTTACAAAATGNTTATCTGTTGTTGAAATNANTANATTATCTACTTTANCTTGNAGNTTTGTTTGCAATTCTTNNTTCATTCCTGGAGCTAATCCATTNGCATCCCAAAGTANTATTCCTGTTAACTCTTTTTTATTATNAATTTCATTNTCAAAAACTGCAGCNCTTACTCCNCCAGGNCCNANNCCTCTTTCTANATTNTCNCCAGGTATATNTGAAAAACCTNCNNTAAGATTNTTAAAATCGAGTTTNCGNCTTNCTGAAATAGCTTCTGCAGCNTATTTTTCCAATAATGAACCTTCNTTTGAACCTGCAGCTAAAGGTGGCCTACCCCATCCTTCTTGATTATGCAAATCAATCACAATTCTTTCACCTTTAGTATCTAATGAGGAACTTTCAAGTCTTGCTGATAATTCAGGAAGAATATCATCACTATCTCCTGGACTTGCAAAAATAAGACTTCCTTCACCAAAGTTAAGAACATGAGCTGATGGCGTTTCCCCTTTGCTAATTAATGCTCTCGATTTTTTTGAATACTCTGCATTTTCTGATGCATTTGCCATTGCCTTTCCAATTCTTGATATGTCTTCATCTCTTAAGGGATTATGATCATTAGTAGAGGAACCATGAAAAGCAAAGCCCAAACCAGGTAGTGTAGATTCTATCTTAACAGGAAGATTAGATCCTCCCAAATTACCAAGAGGGCCTGGATGTACTCCTGGAACTGCAAAAAATGCTGCTGGCTTTCCGTCTTTTCTAATAGAAACCCAACTGTTTCTAGTTTCTACCACTTGACAAATTTCTCTTATTGCTTTTGTCAATCGACGGCCATCTCCTGTTGAAAAATGATCTATAAAAGCAGACATGTGACGAGTGCCGCTTACTCCTACTGCTTTCTTGTATGGAGAATCTACGAGAAAAAGATAAAAATGACTTGCAAAAACCAGAGAAAATGTAGCCAAAAGACCAAAATTAAATGATGATGGTGAATCGCCATACCAAAAAAAGTAAATGCTAACAAATGGTGAAAAAAGTGATAATGGGAATGCAATTCTTGCAGGTGCACTACCATGTGTTCGAAGTGTAAGATACCATAAGCCACCCATGCAACCAAATCCAAAGGCTAAACCTTCATTAGGCAAACCATAAGAATAACCAATAAATGTTGTAATAATCATCAGTACTGAACCTGTCGCTCCAGCTTGAAGACCATAACGACCTGGATATCTGCCATCCCAAATCCAAGAAATATTTGTTACTAAATAAGACGTTAAAAAAACTGGAAGTGAAAATGTAATCATGCTAAAAATCAGATAATCTATATTTGCTTCAGCTCTACCCAACCAAAGAATCCCACTATATGCTAATAAAAGAGTTGTAATTAGAAATAGGCAAAAACTAAACAAAATTGTTGGAGTATGGTACAAAAAGGCAGATAACCTAGCTGGTGGAGGACTTATCTTATCTACTTTTAACTCTGGAACCATTATTTCAAATGAATTGCGTTAATTAAAACTGTCATTTCCTCTTTAAGACTTTTAGAGGTCTCAACTAATGTCCCTGTAACAACTATGTCTGCACCAGCTTCAACAACTTTACGTGCTGATGCTGGCGTACGTATGCCGCCACCAACAATCAAAGTTACATCTATTGATTCTCTCACATATTTAATAATAGATTCAGGAACGGGCTCCGAAGCTCCAGATCCGGCCTCCAAATAAATNTATTTCATACCTAAATACTGTCCTGCAAGCGCATGAGAAACCACATGGTCTGGATTATCTCTTGCTAAAGGTTGTGCTTGCCCAACTTTGCCTGCAGCCATTCCGGGGGCAACTACTAGATANGCCATAGATAAAGGCTCTAAACCTGTTTTTTTAACCCATTTTGAACTTGCGATTTGCTCACCAACAAGAAATTGCCTACTCTCACTATTAAGAAGAGACATGAAAAAAATTGCATCAGCCTTACCAGATACTGATGAAGCATGAGTAGGAAATAAGATAACTGGCATATTAGTTGNTTTCTTAATTGTATCTACTGCTAAATCTACATTTTCAAGACTTAAATCAGTCGAACCTCCAACCATAAATCCATCAGTTCCAGCTTCTGCCGTCTGTTTAGCTAAAGTAATCAAATCTTCTGCACTAGTCTTACCTGGATCTAGTAGAGTGAAATGTAGAGGATGTGACTCTCTTCGGCTAGAAATATACTCTTGTACTCTCAACTTTGATGTATGAAAGTCTCCCATTAAAAGAACAACCCATACTATTTACTAAAATCTAATCCCATTCCATATCAAAATCCATTTCTTCAGAATCTTCTTCCTCAGATGATTTTGCAGGTTCTGCCGCTACAGCCACAGGCTCTGCCGCTACTGCCACAGGCTCTGCTGCTACTGCCACAGGCTCTGCCGCTACTGCCACAGGCTCTGCTGCTACTGCCACAGGCTCTGCTGCTACTGCCATAGAATCTGAACCAACATTATTCAAAAAATCTGCTATNTCATCGACTGAAGGGAGTGAAGATAAACGATTTCCTGGTAAAAACCTAGTCCCCATTTCTGGAATCATTTCACCGCGAAGACGTAAAACTGTATCTTTATCAATTTGTGTATACGAATCTGAATAATCTCCTCCACCTACTGAAGAAGGATACATTACAAATTCTCTTTGGCGTCTTGCAGCTCTAACTGGACGTGGAGGTAGTTTTACTTCGGATGATGTAAAATCATCTGGAATCTCAGTTAACCCCACTGTTGATGGTAAAGCCGTATAAAATTGAGGTTCTTCTGTGATTGACTTTTTCTTTCTTGAGCGACGTCTCCTTCCGGATTTCTTAGGTGAGTTTACTATAAAATAGGATAATATTGATAAAGAAATCATACACAGTAAAGCTCCAGTAATATTGCTAATTATTTTTGCAGCTATAAGAAAAAAAACAAGAAATACAATAAGAAGTACAGAAGCTAGTTGAACAGCAAGTGAACCAAAACTCAAGCCTTTTTTTTTTGGTTTTCTGCGTGGACGCCTTCCCGCTTTTCTTTGATTACGAGCCATTTGGTTAACTCGTTACAGTAGATAGAGTATAAGGATTTACCTATGGGAAAGTCTTTTTGTAATGATGGCCTACGCAATTAAAATGATTAAAGTTGAATGTGATGGAACNGTACAAGAATTTCCAGCCCAAATTACTGCAGGTAAAGTCATTAAAGAAGTGTATGGAAAGAAAACTGGTGCCGTTGCAGCTTTAGTTAATAATGAAGAAAAGGATTTATCTTATTTATTATCAAAAAATTGTACTATTGAGCCCATTAAAGATAATTCAGAAGAAGGCTTATACATCATGAGACACTCATGCGCTCACCTTTTAGCACAAGCAGTTACTGAATTATTTCCTGAAGCAAAACCAACAATTGGTCCACCTATAGATGATGGTTTTTATTACGATTTTTATATGGAACCAATTAATGAAGAAGATTTAAGAAAAATAGAAAAATTAATGAAAAAAATAGTTAAACAAAATATACCTATTGAAAGAGAAGAACACAAAAATGAAACTTTAAGAAAAATGTTTTCCAATAATTCCTTTAAAATGGAAATCATGGATGATAAAATTGGAGATGAAGTAGGTTCTTCAGCATACAGACAAGGGAAATTTGTAGATTTATGCAGAGGACCACATGTGGAAAGCACCGCAAAATTAAGATGGTTCAAACTAACTAATACTAGCCAAGCATTTTGGAGGGCTGATTCATCTAGACAAACACTTGTGCGAATTTATGGAATGTGCTATTCATCAAAAGAAGAACTTCAGGCTCGTGAGACTATGATGCGAGAAGCTGCAAAACGCGATCATCGAAAATTAGGTAAAGATTTACAATTATTCCATATCGATGAAATGGTTGGTCAAGGACTCATTCTCTGGACACCTCGTGGAACTGTAATAAGAAATGAACTGCAACAATTTATTTCTGAACATTTAACTCGTCAAGGTTACAAGCAAATATATACACCCCATATAGGAAAACTTGATCTTTACCGAACATCAGGTCATTTCCCATACTACCAAGATAGTCAATATCCACCAATAATAAAACGAGATACATTACGTAAATTGTCAGATGAAGGATGTTCATGTGGTGATNTATCGAATCTTATGTCTGAAGGTGANATAGANGGATATATGCTGAAACCCATGAATTGCCCACACCATATTCGAATATATGATAGTCAACCAAGATCATATCGAGATCTTCCACTAAGACTAGCTGAATTTGGAACNGTATATCGCTGGGAACAATCTGGTGAAATATCTGGAATGACGAGAGTAAGAGGTTTTACCCAGGATGATGCCCACCTATTCGTAACGGAAGATCAAATTGAACAAGAATTACTTGGCTGTATTGAATTGGTCAAAGTTATTTTTGGAACTTTAGGAATGGAAGATTATCGTGTTAGAATTGGTCTTCGCGATCCAAATTCTGATAAATATGTTGGTAGTTCTGAAAGTTGGGATAAGGCAGAAGCTGCATGTCGGAATGCCACTGCATCACTAGGTGTTGAATTTAATGAAGAACAAGGGGAGGCTGCATTTTACGGTCCAAAGATTGACTTTGTTGTAAANGATGTTTTGGGTAGAGAATGGCAGTTAGGTACTGTTCAAGTTGATTATAACTTGCCTGAAAGATTTAATCTTACGTACACAGGTTCAGACGGAAATAAGCATCGTCCTGTTATGATTCATAGAGCTCCATTTGGATCAATGGAAAGATTTTGTGGTGTTTTAATTGAACACTTTAATGGAATGTTTCCAACTTGGCTTTCTCCTACACAAGTTCATATTCTCACAATTTCAGAAAAACACAAAAATTATGCACAAAAGATAGCTGACTCATTACGCGAATTAGCTGTACGAATAGAACTGGATACTGGAGATGACACTATTGGGAAAAAACTTCGAACTCATAGAAGTATGAGACCTGCATATCTTATGATACTTGGAGATGAGGAAGAAGAAAATGGAACTGTTTCCTTCCTAGGTCCTGAACGTGAACAAAAAAATGGTATTTCGATAAAGGAATTTATTTCAGAAATAACTACAGAAATAAATTCAAAAAAATGAAANATAGCCTGAATGGCGCCGAGGGAGGGATTTGAACCCCCGAGGGAAATATCCCACCGGCTTTCAAGGCCGGCGCTATACCGGGCTAAGCGACCTCGGCTCATAAAAAAAGAGATTAGCCCAATTTTATTTGGGCTAACCATTTTTGACTCTAAGTAAATCTAAATTTACTTTCGACCGCGAGCCATTTCGGACCTAGCTACATCTCCATCCTTATCGATGTAGTATAGGAATTTATCTTCTCTTGTGACACCTGCATCTGCAACCTTTTCAGGACCGCCGCCAGTTTTCTTACCGCCACGGGCCATCTTTGTTCGCCATACATGTCCATCTTTTCCTAAATAATATAGGAAGCCTGCTTCTTTTGTTACTCCTGTCTTTTCAACTTTTTCAGCCATGGTTAAACACCAATTGTTTAGAAAGTGGAGTGTATTTATACTTATCCTGTAAANCATCGTCGACAAAATTTNAGAGATATATTTATATCCACGGTGCTAAAATAACAATTATGGACATGTCCACAAATATTGGNGAAGGAGTACTCATGGATTATTTTGTATCAATGCTTTTGATAGGAATCGGAGTTGCTCTTTTGGCTACAGGCTTGTTTACATCATACTTTGGTGCAGGAAAATCTCAAAAAATTGGTTTTGGACTATTATTTGTTGGTGTTCTAGCAATCGCATTTACCTATATATTTACNTATGATGCTGGAACTGGAGTTACTACTCAATTTGATGATGCCGTATTTATGGATGCNCTTGTTTCAGGAATTTCAGCTCTTGTTGGAATGATTGTTGGAATGTTTGTAATTTTGTTCGTTCTTATGAAAGTAGATACTGTTGATGATNTAGAAGATTTGGATTTGGAGGATTTAGAAGATCTAGATTTAGATGAAGAACTTAAAAAACTAGAAAAAGAATTGAATGCTGAATCAAGTGATTCAGAGGAGGAGGAATAAATGGCTGAAACCTCTGAAATTGCAATATCTATGTTTATCGTAGGTGCTGCATTATCTATGTTGTTAATGGGATTATTAATTTCATATTATGGAAGTAGTAAAACTAGAAATGTAGGATTTTTATTCCTAATCATAGGCGCTGCTTTAACATATTATGTGACTTCTATGGCATACGATACTGTTGTATTCATGAACTCTATTCTCGCNTTTATAGGTGGAATGCTAGGTGGAATAATTGGTATTNTTATTTTCCTTGTTGCAATAATTAAATCATAATTTAATCAGCATTAGTCTAAAATAGAATAGCGATGCCTAAGCTTTGTGAAGTCGGAAGACGACCTTTGGGATACTGGAAAAGAAGACAAAAATTCTAACTCAAATAATGCGGAAGATAATTCAACTTTGGATTTATCTGAGAGAAGTCCAGAAAGAAATAAAGAAGAAATAAATTTAGAATCACCCAAAGAAACTAAAGAAAATGATGAAAATTGGGCGATTCCTTTAGCTGAAGACGTTGATACACTAGATTTGAAAACTATAGGGATTGTGAGTACTATTGTTATTCTTCTTCTAACAGGGACTCTTTTTGTCTTATTGAATGAATCTAATGCTGAAATTAAAGTTCCTAATGAAAGATATGATGAACAAATTAACTATAATGTGAACGGATTTGTAAATTTTGATAGTAATTTAGATGTACCTATTCCCTTTGGNTTCTTTGATAATGACATTATAATAAATAATATAGATGTTACATTTCAAGGTGATTTAACTCTTGGCATTGAAGGGCCGAAATGGGAAATCGAGAATGGATATGGTGAAACGAGAAGTTCAGTTTTCAGAAAATATATTGAACAANACCTAGATGATGTAGATGGNACTATTACTGAAGANGGAGCTGACCAACCTGCTGAATTAAAAAACTCAAAAATAATCAGTAGTCAATATCAATATGTGGATAGTAGTTCTCTAAATATAATAAGATCAGACATTGAATCTAATGCATCAACTGCTAAAATTTCAGGTATTGGACAAAGATGGGCATGGCAAAGTGCAACTGATTGGATTCCTAGACAACATAGTAATGGAATATTACCTCATGGAAATGCATATATCGGAAAAACATTGACTGAAGGCGATAGNGGAACACTGTACGAAAGTGGCATTCAATTTACTACTAAAGTAACTAAAGGTGAAAAAATTGAAGATTATGATACTGTGAAAATACAAATTGGAACGTCATATGTTTCAGATTCACTACTTGGATACGAATATGAATATAGCTATACGTTTTCTTTCTATATGTCGGAAATTAGTAGTTTACCTCTAAAGTTTGAAGTAAGGTTAACTTCTGAAGCAAAATCACCCGGTACTGANCTATATTCAATTGATTTGAAATATACTGCTACTGCTAAGGATGTCTTTGAAGGAAATGAATTTGTTCCTACCAAAAATTATGCTCCACCCTCATCAAAGAGTCAGGGAGAATTTCTAGAATGGGATAATGGAGCGCCTGCATTTGGTTCAAGTTGCACAGATAATTCACAACTAAATGATAATTTTAATCTTCAAACAGGAATTATTGCAGCTAGAGAAAATCTTTCTTCTTTTGATAATTATATTAAAGATCAACAAACCAAAAATGAAAATGCATTTGTTATTGAGGCGAATTATAGCGCAAATAATGATTATATGTGGAATTTTACAATGGCGCACAGTAATGAACAATCTCAGAAGGTAGATGGATGGAATCTAAATTACCGTGAAGATAAAGAGAACAAGACTATTTTTATAAATGGAACTGAAGAAGAGTTGAATAATCCTATTCTTAAAATGGAAGAAATAGAAACTCCATTGACTGTTTGTTCTGCTGAAAATCTCATGACCCAATTTGAAGGGATTGCGGACTGGGCTATTGATAAAAATACAAATAATGTAAACTATGAAGAAACTACCCTTATTCTTGGGCAAAATTTAATTTCTGAACAAAGTTTATCTTCTCCAACATCTATTCTTGATTTTGGAAATTTAGACTTGATTACTGCAATTTCTGATTTAAATTCTGGGAATTTAAACTTAAATGATTATTCAAATAATATAGATGTCGACACGGCCGGAAGCTATGCCTATTTCTTAGATAGAAATGGAGGAAGTGAATCTTTAGGATATGATTATCAAGAAGTAGCTGGAGTTGATGCTAAAAATGGACTTGTAATGTTCAATTTACAATCGAGAAGTGCGCTTTAACCAATATAATTAACATCGACTTTGTCTTCAATTTCAGATTCATTTTCTTTTAATTGATTTGTAATATTATCAACTTGCTTAGCTCTTTTTTCTAATTCTTCTAAGTCGATTTTTATACCTAATAATTTCTGAAGTGATTTCAAGACAACGCTTGCAGATTTAGGATCTACCATATATCCGCTTGTTTCCCCCATCAAACAACCGCCTTCAATTCCCTGAAGTTTACCTAATCCTAATAATAGCCCCGATGCTCCAACTATGCCAGCTCCAGGTTCTCCGTCAATAAATTCTATATCTGCAGATTTAAATAACTCAACCATTTTATCAGAAGTTGCAGCCCCAAGAACTCTGGGCTCTGGAACTAACTTACCTAATCCATAACCTCCAAGTGTATAAATGCTAGTAACTCCCATGTCTTTGGCCAAATTAATCAATTGATTGCATAAATCATATTGACCTGAAGAATCCATGCCTTGATACTCTCCAACTAAAAATAATAAATCTTTATTTTTTCCTTTCCCCTTGTAATAATAAAGTTCATTATTAACTAATTTTACAACTCCATCATCATCTATCAACACTTGTGGCGGAAAATGAGAAGAATAAATTTCAGTGCATTTCTTAGCTTTTAATTCTTCAATTAAGTGCATTGCTGCCAACTTACCAACATTTCCCACTCCTGGTAAACCCTCAAGAAGAATCGCATCTTTTAATTTAATATCTTCTATTTTTACAATTTCAATAAAACTCAATTGAATTTCTCCTTTAACATTCTTCTATACTTTCCATATTTATCCTCTGGAGAAAATTTAGGAGGTAAAGGATTTGAAGTTTGAATACCGCATTTGATACAAAAAAGTTCTAAAGTAAATGCATTACATTTTTTACAAATTAAAATAGTTGAACGCATTATGCCCTCTCAAAAGAGCCCATGCCACCCTCTTTCTTGAGGATTTTNAAAACTAAATCTACTGCAGATTTNAATTCTTCTTCTGCTTGTTTATAATTTGGNGCCTTAACTAATATNCNATAATTTGGAGCNCCATCTGAAGTTATNGTTAATTTNCTGTCTTCATGAATNGCTTCTGGACNCATGAGNGANNNTTTGATACCTTCTACNCCATCTTCNTTTTCNGAANCTAAGCTAANCATNCCTCCNATTGTAACATANGGCGGNGTNACATTNTCAATTCCTACTTTAATAAATTCAGAAACCCATNCTCCTTTCCAAGNTTTTTTNAAATCNTCACNATTNATAACTGATTCTTCAAAAGCNNCATANAAACTTCCATAATNATTCACAAGATNATTACGTATTTCCTTACGNAANTTNTCATAATCTANTTTTANATTATTTGCAACAAGNTCAAGTAATTTNGAAGCNCGNTGNTCATTNTTCCANTCNCTTATTTTTTCTTTCTTTCTATGGCCTGAAACTTGCCTTACNGANGCATCTATTATTTTACTACCTTTCTTAACCTTTGTAACTTTNGCNACAACCATTTGACCTTCACGAATNAAGTCNCGTATGTATTTNACCCAACCTGAAGCTACTTCNGATATATGAACAAAAGCTTTCTGATCNNNATATTCAAGTAAATCTANTGTAGCGCCAAAATCTTTTACTTCNATAACGCGCCCAATNATATAATCGCCATCTTCAGGTACGTCCAAAGGACTCACTCAAGCTCCTCTAATATTTCTCCAAGAATTTTTGCTTTACCACCTGTAGGAAGTGCTATAGTTGAACCAGTTACTGGATCTTTTATTACTGTATCACACTTATCAAAAATAACCACTGTATAATCACTATCTGGACTCTTAACCTTTAGAAATTTACTTTTTGCCATTTTTACTCCGTCAACTCGAACTTTTTAGCTCTAAAATTTTTCTTATGATGTGCTTTACCTGTCTCTGTACATCTATATCTGACATAAACTCTTTTTGTAGGCTTTTCACGACCTTCTGGTTTAGGCCTAGGAAAACCACCATATCCTGATGTTACACTTCTGAACTTTCTTTGCCCTCTTGCTAATTCAGAGGCTCTTTTCTTTTTAACGACTTCTATTTCATGAAGTGTATGCTTTTTCGCATAAGGGCTATACATCTTAACTTTTCGTGGGATTTTCATGATATCTCAGTCCTCAGGAAACGCTCCGAGCCAAAGGGTTTAATAAAGCTAATCCAAAAAATCAATTCAATGCTTTAATTTCTTTATGCTTAAATCCAAAAAGAGCTTGTATCAATGCTAAAGGCAACTTAAACCAAAAATTTGTTGTAGCTTTTCCTTTATATTCTCCCCTAGTCAAATCTGCTAACATTCCAAAAAGTGCGGGAGTTCTTCCCAATGCAAAACCTACTTTCATGAAAAATGGTTTATATATTTTATGCTTAGTATTTGCTGCACGGTACATATCTCTACTGTAATGAGCTCTCCAGTATTGCTCAAACAAAGTTGGGTCTCCTTTAGAGATAGCCTTAGCTGCAAGTCTTCCACCTAATGCACAATGATTAAGACCTTCACCATGAATAGGATTCACATGACCTGCTGCATCACCACAAAGAACCCAATTTTTGCCAGAAACTGGCTCATCAAATAATTTAGGATCATTGTATGAAGGAATAACTGAACCAAACTTCTTGCAATCAACTATTTCACCAGTCTCTTCTAACTTCCATTTACCATTACGAACAAATTCTCCAGGCCATCTTTCTGCAAGAAGTTTGTCCAAAGCTTCACGCATACCTGGTGTTCCTGAATTATAACAATAACCTATATTGTAATGATCACTTTTAGGGAAAACCCAAAGATATCCTTCTTCACCAGGTAAAGCACCTACAATAAATTCAACATCATTTTCATCAGGTTTTATTGCTAGATAATAGCCTGCTGCAGCAAAAAGATGCTCGCGAGGTATTCTTTCCATGAAATGCTTTCTAGTAAAACCATTTACACCGTCTGCNCCAATTATATATTTTGATTTGTATTTCCCATTTATATGCCAAATATTATCAATTAATTCTAGTGATTTTACTCTCTCAATAACATGTCCTGCTCCTGCTTCTTTAGCCCTATTAAATAGATAAAAATCCCAATCATCTCTTCTGATTAATTTTCCTTTATTCACTGGAATTTTTAATTTGGTCTTATTATATGTAAAAGAAATTGAAGACATTTCACACTCAATAGATTCTTCCNGGGCATCCATCCATTCTATACCCTTAACTGGTAAGCCCCCTCCACAAGCTTTCCTTCGAGGATGGGCATAATCAAACAAAAGTACTGATAAACCACGTTCAACAGCCTCACGCGCTGCGGATGAACCTGCCGGCCCTCCACCTATTACTGCAACGTCTACTATTTCCACAAAATACTATCTCGAATGCTCTAAATTAAGTTTTATGAGTCTGTTTGAATCTTGGAATAGGAAAGTTGGCTTTCACTTCCATCAATTGATTTAAAGATACAACCTTGAAGAATTAAATCTTGACTTCCTTCTCTAGAAACTACATAAATAACTCTAGGTTCTTGAAAATCTAAAATAGTGAATAAAGGGTCGTCTAAATTCGTAAGATTCAAAGACGCAGTACTATTGTTATGAACTTCAAATGATTTAAAATCAAATCCTCTACCTTCGATAAATATTCTATGGTATTTTCCTGAAAATCTGAAATTAGGACTTTCGTCANTAATATTTATTGAAGTCATACTNAGTTAGTTTNGCTGTATTTATAGAGCTTAGTCTAATCCTAAATTAGAGTTAAGTTTCATGAAGGCTGGNCCCCATTTGAANATAGACATTACNGCCTCAGCCTGCTCAAATTGCTTGCAAATCATTAGCGCAGATGCAATAGCCTCTGCTGTAGTTAATTTACCAATCTTACCTGAGTTTACTGGATTAGCTGGAATTATTGGGGGCAGACTTCTAGGCTCCAGACCCATTAATCTCAAATGGGAAAACGTTTCTGAGGCTTGATTCCATGAACAATCTACTCCAACAATTCCACCTACTTCTGCAAGAGGAATATCTTCTTCACTGAGAACTTTTTCTGAAAAAGGGTCTAGAACAATCCCCATGGGAGGTAATGTCCTGAAAGAGGAATGATTATCTGAAAGATTAAATCGTTCTAATCTTTTGGCGGTACATTTCTTAGGATCATCCTGATCAAAGCAAAGAATTCTTATGTTAAATGACATGTAATGAAAAATCCACTGGTTTTGATGACATTGTCAGACTACCTAAACTTATGAAATCGGCATGCTCTGCATAATCTGCTACATTATCTATAGTAACTCCGCCTGATATCTCAATTTCTATTTTAGAAAACTTTCTTAATTTCTTGATGGCTGTTACTGCTTCTTGAGGTGTGAAATTATCAAGCATGACTCTATCAGCACCACATTTTGCTATTTCTATAGCTTGTTCCTCATTATCGGCTTCAACTTCAAGCATTAGATTTGGATGTTTTTTTCTAGACGCTTTGATAGATTCCTCTATGTTCTTGGATAATTTAAGATGGTTATCTTTAATCAATATTGCATCATCTAAACGCATACGATGTGTTGCACCTCCGCCATGAACTACAGCTTCTTTTTCTAATTCCCTTAAGCCTGGAAGTGTTTTTCGTGTGGCTAAAATTTTTACTTCAGAATTAACTTGCTGTGCTAATTTTACTATTTTATTTGTATGTGTAGAAACTCCGCTTAGATGACTTAACAAATTTAGTAAAAGACGCTCTATTGCTAAAATGTCATGTGCTTTACCTTTAAGCTCAAGAATTAAATCTGAATTAATCAAATCTCCATCTTTATAATTAGTAATGAAAGTGATATTGTGGCGTTCTAAAAGATCGCAAACAACTTTCATTCCTGATATAATACCTGGCCCTCCAGTCACTATAGCTTCACACACTTGGTTATCAACTACTGATTGGCTGGTAAAATCTCCTTTACCAATGTCCTCTGCAAACCAATCGTCTAGTTTATCTTGCATTGCGAATATGTCTAGATTATTTGATTTAAGCTCTTCTGCGTAAAACAACTAATGTAGTTAGTGCCAATAAAGAAGCCATTAATCCAAAACCTGGCATAGAGCTATCGTCTTCTGACTCTATTTCTTCTACTTCCACTTCACCACCGCCTGTTGTTTCTTTCACTTCAATATTTGCTGAAAAATCTGGACTAGTATACTCGCTTCCATCTGCAGATATTACTACTACTTGGAAAGTATAATCCCTTCCTGATAAAGCTGCCGCATCTGGCGACAATGTGATTGTTATAGCTTGTGTTTGTCCACGTCCTATTTGCATAGTTTCTACGCCTAATGAAGCCCANCTTGGAGCATTAGTCAAAGACAAAGANAGGGCATCTATTCCATTCCCATTATTTGTAACATTCAATTTTAACTGAATTTGGGTTTCTTGAGTAACTTTGACGGTACCATCTGAACCGCTAACATATCCCAATCCAATCTCATAAACTTGAGATGTAGATGCGGAAACTGTACTATTTGCAGTTGATTCACCATCTGATGAAAGTACTGTTACAACCATATCGCCACTATTTGCCCCTGCATCCCTATCAGAAGGAATTGTAACTGTCAATGTAAATTGTGAGCCACTAACTGCCCCAATTGTAATATTATCTTGACTCAAAACAGGATTCCAAACTNTAGGTCCTTCAGCTGAAATGCTGAAAGTGTCCTGTCCATTACCTGTGTTAGTGACATTGAAAATAAAATCAACTGATTGACCAGGTTTATTTTCTTTAGAAGCTGAATCAACTGATAATGAGACGCCATAGTGTTGATTTACTGTTGCTACAAAATCCTGTGTAGCTTCTTGTGTGTTGTCTCCATTACTAACGGCATTCATCGAAAATGTAGCTACAGAACCTGCTACTGCATCACTAGGAACACTTAAGACAACTTCAAACGAATAAGAACCGGTCCAACTAATAGAATCTGTGACCATCGCTCCAGAGGTATCTACATTCAAATTCCANCCTGCTGGAATTCCTGTATCATNCCAAGTGATTGTGAAATCATCATCTGTGTTACCAAGATTTTCTACCACAACTGTCCAATCTGCTACTGAGTTTCCAGCACTTAAATCTACTTCTCGGCTACCGCCTCCGTCTAATTTAATTCCAAACATTTCAGAAGCTGAAACTGGAATAGTAATCATACCAAACGGTTGATAATATGGAAAACCAAATGGATCATTNGGATCGACACTAGATGCTTGGAAATCCAAATCTGAACTACCTGCTTTTACTTTGCTACTTAGCTCGACTTTAATATCCCATGTATAAGTTTGATCCGCTGCAAGTCCATTAAGAACGCCACCTTGAAATGAATCCCATGCCGGATCTTCACTGGATACAGTCCAGCCTCCTGTTACAGTAAAAGAAACGGTTATTGAATCCATGATATCTACAGATTGCGTACCGCCACCTGGTAGTTTTTCAAGTGCAATGTTTTCTACCATAATTTGGTAAGTAAAATTAGACCCAATATCATATGTATTTAGTGCTGGAGGTGCAGGGAAATTAGCCTGGTAAGCTATCCAATTTGTAACCACGATAACTGTGTCTGGTACATCAAAATTACTTCCATCTGCAATTATTCTAAGATTCATGTAAATAAATTTTGACATATCTATCTTTGCACCATATCCAACTACTGCATCAACAGTAACTTGGGCAATTGCCCCTGAAGCCAATGAACCTATGGCCATTTCTCCAGTTGCATTATTTCCTGAATAAGTAAATGTCACATTATCTTTCAACCAACTTTCATCATCAAATGAGGCATCTATAGACACATCTGTAAAATCAACATCTCCATCGTTTGTAATAGTTACCACAAAAGTTGCAGTTCCATTGACAGATGCAAATGAATTTTCATTATGATCTGCATTAACAACTATATTCAATGATGAAGCTGCACTAGCTGGAACGAAAACCAAAGCTGAAGCTAAGAGCAAAGAAATTGCGAACAGTGGCAGGAATTGCCTACTAACTANCATTATTTTTGCTCCTTAAAGCCTACGGCGTAGTAATAGTACTGCACCAATTGCTGCTATTGCTGAAAGGAATCCGAACCCTGGTAAACCACCATCATCATCATCAACTTCCTCTGTTGTTGGACCTGAAGTATCTGTTGATTTTTCAACTACTGTTACTGTAAAGTCCCCAGTGGTTGAAGTTGTGGAACCATCAGAAGATGTGGCAACTATTTGGAAAGTCTTAGCGCCTAATGCTCCTGAAGCTGGAGCCAATACATCAATTGTAACCGTAGATGTTTGACCTGGACCAACTAATACGGTATCTTGTCCTAAAGTCACCCATGAGGGATGATTTGCTAATGCTACGCCTACGTTGTCATTACCATTACCGTTATTCGTGACATTAAATTTCAATTGTAAAGACATACCTTCTTGAACTGANGCACTAGCCATTGAGGCATTATAGTAGTAACCTGCACTAATATCAAACACTTGGTTTGAAGAAAGCTGAACTGAGGTATGTGCTTCATAATCACAATCTGTTGTATCTTCTCCACAACCTTCTGAATATGCATGAACCATAGCCATTCCGCTACTTGCTTCTGAACTTGAATCTGCTGGCACTGTCATACTAAAAATAACTTGACCAGTTGCACCAGAAGCTATTGTAGAATTCATTTCTGAAAGTGTTGGATTCCATGTTTGAGCACCCATTGTCATGTATGATACAGTATCTTCACCATTACCTGTGTTTGTAACTGTAACTGTGTAATCTGCAGATTCTCCTGGATTTGCACTATCTGTAGTCTTGTCTACTGTCATAGATATTCCATAACATTGCAATACAGTTGCACTAAATTCTTGCGTTTGAGTTTCTGTGGAATCACCTGCTGAAGTAACTGTCATGGTAAATCCATGCTTTGTATCTGCTGCTAATCCATTAGGAACTGTCATGGAAATTGAGTATGATTTTACACCGCCTTCTGCTTTAGGCGAAATACTTCCTGTATTTCCATCATCAGCTCCACTAACACTCCAACTTGCAGCGACTGCATCATCAGTGTTAAAGGTAACATCAAAATTATCTGCTGTATTACCCATATTCCTTACATCAACATCCCAAGAAACTGTCTTTTCTTGATCTGTACAACCGTTATCTACATCATGATTACCTGAACCTGTCACAAGAACACCAAAGTTATCTTCAACTAACATTTCGAATCCCATAAACCTCATTACTCCATTATCATCTGAAATTTGAAACATTAGCTCTGCATTATAGCCCAAATAGGAAGAGGCAAGNGCATTTTGACCCTGTAATCTAACTTCCATTACAAAATCATATGTTGCACCNGCATCAATGTAGCCAAGTGTAAATTCTCCTTTACCTGCATTGCCCATATCATCCCAACCACTGTCATCACTGTCTATATCCCAACCTTCTGTTACTGTGTTGAGTGCTATCCTTACTTCATCACTAAAGGCTACTGGATCTCCATTCTCATCTAGTTTATTATTGTGTATAGTAATAGTATACAAATTACAATCTACTGCTGAAGAACAATCCTCATCAATGACATCTGTTTCATCATATGTTTTTACATCTGTATCTGTTGTAGTTACAGCCCAATCTGAAACTACTACTTGGGCATTCACATCAAGCGAAGTAGAACTAGTTGAACTTGCAGAAACAACCATCTCTGAAGAATCTCCATTACTTACATCGCCTTGAACTAAAACCTCAATACAAAAATCTAAAGTTCCATCAAGAGTACCAAAATTGTAACTACCTGTGCCGAAATCATCGTCCTCTTCTACTGCACAAGAAGAACCATCCCAATTTCCAATCTTCGCATTGTCTGGTTCCCAACCNTCTTCTCCGAATGTTACAGAGATTGTCAAATCGTCATCTGCATCAGCTGAAGTGCTTGATACGCTTCCTGTGAAGCTGGCATGCCCAAATGCTGCACCGTATGAAGTTAATCCGTTATCTCCTACTACTGTTACGGATAAATCGCCTTCTCCTGCGCTAACATTAGGCATTACTAAAACAGATGCAATCAAAGCTATAGTAGCTATAAATGCACCAAATTTATTTATATTTTGTTCCATTTTTTCACCTTTTTTCGACCTATTACACCTTTAACTATCGGTACAAGGTAACTAAACTCATTGTAACACGTATTTAAAAAGCTTCTGAAAAAAAATAAGACATATATTAGTTTAATTATTTTACAAAAACTTAGTAAGTCTTTTATAGTTGGGCCACTAGCGAAGAATCTAATTTCTTAGTAACTAGGAAGGTAAAAAAATGCGAGAACATTCAAGATTTGAAAAAGCTAGAGTTATAGGTGCAAGAGCATTGCAAATATCAATGGGTGCGCCAGTAGACATTAAAGTGCCTGAAGAAATTATAGATCCTGTTATAATTGCTCAAATGGAATACGACACCAATGCCATACCTATTGATATTGTTGATCGAGAAAAGAAGTGATTATCAAAGACATTAATCTTAGAAAAATAATCGACTCTCGAGGAAGCCCTACTGTAGAAGCTGATGTTATAACAAATGATGGATTTGGTAGGGCTGCGGCACCTGCTGGCGCATCAACAGGTACTTTTGAAGCTCAAGCTTGGCCTAAAAATGATGTTAATTTAGGGTTAAGTAATGCAAAAGAAAATTTAATACCTTCATTAATCGGAATAAGTTCTAATGACCAAGAAACCTTTGATGATACAATAAAAGAAAAGGATGGAACTAGTAATTTACAAAATGTAGGCGGAAATATTGCTGTTGCACTTTCGCTAGCCTGTGCAAAAGCTGCAGCTGATAGCAAAAAAATACCTCTTTTTGAACATGTAAGTAAAACCAAATCATATTCCATTCCAGCACCTATGTCTAATGTTCTTGGCGGGGGNGCTCATGCAATAGGTGGCACCGATATTCAGGAATATTTGGTTACCTCTTTTGATAATGACGTAAACACAGCNATCGAAACTAATGCTGCAGTTCATAAAGAAGTTGCAAGAATATTAAAGACTAAATTTCCAAATATCGCCCTTGGTAAAGGGGATGAAGGGGCTTGGGTTGCACCTTTGGAGAATGTTGAAGCGTTAGAACTCGTAACAAAGGCTGTAGATAATGTTCAAAAGGAAACTGGTGTAGAAATAAGAACTGGGTTAGATGTTGCAGCTAGTGAATTNTACAAAAATGGAAAATATATTTACAAAGAACAAACTCTTACCCCTGAAGAACAGGTTGATTTTATGCTAGGTTTAATTGAAGAATACGATTTNCATTCTGTAGAAGACCCCCTAGATCAAAACGATTTTGACTCATGGGCCTCTTTAACTGATCAAACTGATGCTCTAATTATTGGTGATGATCTGTATGTCACGAATTCTGAACGATTAAAAGAAGGTATTGAAAAGAAATCTACTAATTCAATTCTAATTAAACCAAANCAAATTGGAACTTTAACTGATACTATCAAAACCGTAGAAATGGCTAAGAGTGCAGAGATGGCTACAGTAATATCGCACCGTAGCGGAGAAACCACTGATACGTCTATAGCTCACCTTGGAGTTGCCTTTGAATCTCATGCCATAAAAACCGGAATTATGGGTGGTGAAAGGATTGCAAAGCTTAATGAACTGGTCCGAATCAGCGAGAAATTCCTATGACNGAAGTCGAAGCNAAAGAACTGCTCATCGATGAGGATACTTTCCTCACNTGTGGAGTCCANATTGGAACCAANCANAANAGNAANGANATGGANCCTTATGTCTACAAAGTNAGAGANGANGGATTGAGNATACTCAACGTNAATATGACCTCTGAAAAAGTANTAGANGCTGCNCAATTCNTAAANGATTTNGANCCNAAAGANGTNNTNGTNGTTTCNGCAAGACAATATGGATGGAAACCTGCAACTAAATTCGCNGAAAANTGNGGATTNGANTGNATTGCNGGACGTTTNACNCCNGGTAGATTAACAAATCCTGAAATGAGATTCTTTATCGAACCTAAAGCTATTGTTCTTACTGACCCTGCTGCTGATGCTCAAGCTTTCCGTGAAGCTACAAATATTAATATTCCGGTAATTGCAATGTGTGATTCAAATAATTTAACTGCTAATGTAGATATTGTAATCCCTGGGAATAATAAAGGACGAAGATCATTAGCATTGATTTACTGGTTATTATCAAGAGAAATCCTGAGAATAAGAGGTGAATTAGGTGCAGATGAAGACCTTGAAGAAACTATTGACGATTTCGAAGCTCCATTAATTTAAACTAAGAGGTTTCTTTTTAACAACTAAGCCATAGGGTAAGCTATGTTGTTCAATGTATTGTATTTTATCTACATTTTGCTTCTACTTAGAATAGAAACTCAATTTTACAATCAAGAGCAATATAGAAAAATTGTCACATATAGGGCTAGAAAGTTAGTAAAACGTTACAATACCAAATTATATGTTCATGGAAAACCACAACCTGGATTTTTAGCTGCAAATCACACTAGCTACTTAGATCCTATTGTAGTCTTAGCGCTAAAGGCAGGAGGTGCCGTTGCCAAAATTGAAGTTAAAGATTATTTACTTTTCGGAGCAATAGGTGAAAAAATAGGAACTTTATGGGTTAAAAGAGAGAATCGCAAATCAAGAAAAGGCGTAATAAATTTACTAAACAAATGGGATGCTGTGAATGATCCTCTATGGATTTTCCCTGAAGGGACAACTTCATCATTTGGAAAACTAGATCCTTTTAAGTTGGGAGTTTTCAAAGCTGCTGAAAATACGGGTCACATGATTCAACCTCTTGTTTTTTGCTATGATAATCCTCAAGTTGATTGGGGAAGTAATGGTACTGAGAAAGACTTATTCAGAAGTATTTTAGATTTTTACAATAACAAAGTAATGACTAATGCTTATTGCTTTTGGATGGAACCAATGAAAGTTGGCCCGGGGGAAGCTCAAATGAAAGCTGATGAATTACACCGAAAAATGATGATATATATTAGAAGATTTGAGAGGCCTAGAAATGGGTAAGAAAAAATGGGAAGATGAAACTCTGAAGCCAACTTTGGATAAATATCCCGAAAGAAAAGAAGCTATATTGGATGGAAGAGAAAGACTAAATGTTCCTGAAGATGTAAAAAATGCCAACCCCGAATTTCCAGGCTCTTTCCCATATACTCGAGGAATACATCCTACTGGATACAGAGGTAAAATGTGGACGATGAGGCAGTATGCTGGTTTTGGTACTGCTAAAGAAACAAATAAACGATTCAGATATTTACTTGATGAAGGTCAAACTGGATTATCTGTAGCATTCGATTTACCTACACAAATTGGATATGATAGTGACGACCCTATGTCACAGGGTGAAGTAGGAAAAGTTGGAGTTGCAATCGACACTATAGAAGATATGAAACAATTATTTGATGGAGTTCCCCTTGATACTGTCTCAACTAGCATGACAATCAATGCCCCATCATCTATGCTATTAGCAATGTATATTGCCACTGGGAAATCTCAAGGAGTAAAAGAATCTCAACTCAGAGGAACCATACAAAATGATATTTTGAAAGAATACATTGCTAGAGGAACATATATTTTTCCACCTGAGCAGTCTATGAGATTAACTACAGATGTGTTCGATTATTGTAGCAAAAATATACCTAAATGGAATACCATTTCTGTTTCTGGTTATCACATAAGAGAAGCTGGATGTAGTACTGAACAAGAGTTAGCATTTACTATTGCAAACGGAGTTACTTATGCAAGAGCTGCTGTTGAAAAGGGGTTAGATGTTGATGATTTTGCACCAAGAATGGCTTTCTTTTTCAATGGCCACAATGATTTCCTTTATGAAGTAGCAAAATTCAGAGCTGCAAGACAGATATGGGCTAGAATTATGAAAAAAGAATTTAATGCTAAAAATGAAAAATCAATGATGCTAAGGTTCCATACTCAAACTGGAGGGTCAACATTAACTGCGCAGCAACCACATAACAATGTAGTTCGAACTGCAATTCAAGCCTTATCTGCAGTTCTAGGAGGTACACAAAGTCTCCATACTAATTCTATGGATGAAGCATTAGGATTGCCTTCTGAAAAAGCCGCTAAAGTTGCTCTTAGAACGCAACAAATAATAGCTGAAGAATCAGGAATTCCATTTACAATAGATCCATTGGCTGGATCTTACACTATTGAAAGTATGACTGAAGAATTAGTATCGAATACTATGGAAATTATGGAAAGAATCGATACCAATGGTGGAATGTTAAAATGTATAGAAGAGGGATGGGTTCAATCTCAAATTATGGATTCTGCATACAAATACCAGAGAGAAATTGAAGAAAAGGAAAGAATCATTGTAGGCGTTAACAAATATCAGGAAGGGGAAGAAAGCAATGATGAAGTTACTAGGATTAATGAGAAATTAATTAAAGAAAAAATTGGTAAATTAAGATTGCTGAAGGAAAAAAGAGGAAATATAGACCAATATATCGATAAGATTGCTCAAAAAGCCACTACTAATGAAAATTTACTTCCTCACATAATTGAGGCCGTAAATGCAAAAGTTAGCCTTGGTGAAATTTGCAACTCACTACGTAATGTATGGGGTGAATATAGACCTAAGGATATTATCTAATTCTCAAGTAATTTTATGTAATGCCTTGCCAGTCATGAATATAGTGGCGAAGCTAGGCTAGTTTGGTTAAACTGGGGGATTGTGGTTCCCTCGTCCCGGGTTCGATTCCCGGGCTTCGCCCCATTTTTTATACTACTAAATTATAGGGGTTTTAGAATGAAAACTACATTGTACCAATTACACTTGACTGGGAGGCTAAAACACATGATTATTGAAGTCAAAAATAACGTGATTATTACGGAATGGTGGACATCAAAAGAAGACGAAGATGGTAAAAAACAAATTACTAAGGAAACAGTATATGGAAAAAATAAAGGCCGTAGTAATGAAACTAATGATAATGAACAAGCAATCCTTGAATATGAAAGAAAAATTAAAAAGAAAAAAGAAGAAGGGTATGTAGAAAACCGTGAAGATGCCATTTTAGGTGAAGAAATTGTTGTTAGCTCAACACTAACGCAATCTTTTGCACCATGCAAACCAATTAGTAAATTAAAAAAAGATGATGACCCTTACGATGGAGATTGGTTAGCTGAAAGAAAATTTGATGGTTCGTGTATACTTTTACATAATACAGGTACTAAGAAAATTGGATATACTAGACGAATTAAACCTATTACTGACATTCTAAGCGTTGTTAATGAAATAAAAAATGCTTTAGAAAAATTACCTGAAGAATCACTGATTATTGGTGAACTAATAGCATTTGACAAAGATGGAAAAGAGGACCCAAAAGTTTTGAAAGCTGTAACTACTGAAACTACTACTGAGGCTAAGGCAAAAAACAAATATAATTCATTGCTTTCTGAGGGATATTCCTTCACTTACAATGTTTTTGATGTTATCTTTTGGTACGGTGAAGACGTTACAGATCGTACATTCCTTGAAAGATTAGAATTAACAAATCATTTTGGAGAAAGAAATATTGAAGTTTTTACTGAGGAAATGGCCAATCAAGCAAAGGAAAATGATTGGGAAGGATTTATTCTTAGAAAAGCGGATGATAATATTACGTTTACTATGAATGGAAAACCAAAACGTAAGGGATCATACAAATTCAAGTTCATAGAAACAACCGATTGTATAGTTACAAAAGTATCAAATGGTTCTGGAAAACATGAAGTACGTTTTGCAAGGTTCAGATTAGCTCAATATGAAAATAGCCCTTTTTTCGATGAACCAGTACTTGTAGACTGTGGATGGGCTGGAGGTGGAAGACTCGGCGAAGAGAATATGGACCTTGTAACTTCAGAATTAATGGAAAAAGGATACAAATTAGAAAAAACTGA
>PBGF01000005.1 GCA_002718915.1 Methanobacteriota archaeon
GAACCAGTAGTTGCACAGCCGGTGGCAGCAGAACCAGTAGTTGCACAGCCGGTGGCAGCAGAACCAGTAGTTGCACAGCCGGTGACAGCAGAACCAGTAGTTGCACAACCAGTGGCAGCAGAACCAGTAGTTGCACAGCCGGTGGCAGCAGAACCAGTAGTTGCTCAAGCAGTAGTAGTTCCCGAGTCAGAAGAGGATTCCTGAAAACTTTTAAATATAGGTACTAAACTATAGGTTTACAACTAAAGGTTGTTTACTGGAGTATTATGAACAGAAAAAGGAGAAGTGATGGAGATGATTGGTTCCATGAAGGAGACTGGAATATAGATGATATATTCAACAATTTAGACGGAGAATTTCAGAAGATGCGAAAACAAATGGATAGTTTGATGAGAGATGCTTTAGAGGGCAATATGTCAGATAATGCTACTAAGAATCCTTTTGTCTTTGGTTTCTCTGTCAAAACTGGCCCAGATGGTTTTCCAGTTTTTGAAGACTTTGGCAATACGAGAATGAGGCCGTTTGCTAAGAAGGGAGAAAAACCTACAGTAGATACAAGGCGAGAACCTCTTACTGATATCAATGAAACGGATGAGGAGATTGCCATTACAGTAGAGCTTCCAGGCGTAAATAAGGAAGATATTGATATCAATGTTATGGAAGAAAAAGTGGAAGTCAATGTAAAAACAGAATCTCGCAAATATTTCAAAAGTATTGATTTGAAATCATCTGTTGAAACTGAATCATCTAAGGCAACATATACTAACGGAATATTAGATTTAGTTCTAACTAAGAAGGAATCTGATAAACCTAAAGGAACTAAAGTAAAAGTCGATTGATCAAATAGAAGGGAGGGGGCCCGCTATGAGAGTTCAATTTCAGAAATTATATTGGCAACACTTAGAGGGACATCCATTTCCCAATCACCGCCGTCCTTCATCGCCTGACGGATGGAAGCCCCCTGCCAGGCCTCGCGCTTGATTAAATCAGGAATAATTACAGAATAACCTGCGTTTTCAAATAGCATTTTAACAAGTTTATTTCCGCTATAAACTAATTCGAATTCAGGTACTATGCTTTCTAAATGCTTTACATATAAATCATTATTATTTATATCAGGAATTTCAAATATATCATATTTACAATTATAATTAGATAATACACTTCTAATCATTCTAGTTCTTTCCAATGAAGTATAAGGATTATTATTAGTTCTTTCTTCATTTGAAGAACCTATACAAATTAGTAATTCATGTCCGTCATCAATTACAGTTTCAAATAAAGAAAGATGGCCCATGTGTAAAGGCTGAAATCTACCTAAAATCAATCCTTTTTTCATTTAGCTTCTATAATTTCCTGATTCCCCATCCATTTTCTCAATACTTTAGGAATCACTACATCTCCATTATCAGTTTGATTATTCTCAAGAATTGCAGCTAGAGCTCTTGTTGTTGCAACAGCAGTTGAGTTTAACGTATGAGGGAAAGAAGTGCCTTCTTTTGTTCGGTACCTCATATTTAATCTAACTGACTGGTAGGATCTGCAATTACTTGCACTTACTACTTCTTTCCATTTATTTGAGGATGGCATCCAAGCTTCAATATCATATTTTCTTGCAGCTACAGTACCTATATCGCCAGTACAAATATCAATAACTCTAAAAGGAATTTCTAGCTTTTCAAAAATATTTATAGCATTATTAAGTATTTCATCATGCATTTCTTCCGAATCTTCAGGTTTACAAATGATTACTTGTTCAACTTTCGAAAATTGATGTACTCTCCATATTCCACGATCACTAATTCCATGTGCACCGACCTCTTTCCTAAAATTAGTAGAAATTCCAGCATATTTCAAGGGCCCTTCTTTTAATTCAATAATTTCATTTTTAAATCTGGCAGTAAGCGGATGCTCAGATGTAGCAATTAGATACAAATCGTGGTTATCTATTTTGTACATGACGTCTTCAAAGTCGTTTAAATCTACAACTCCCTCATAGGCTTCCCTGTTCATTAAGAAAGGAGGTGTTGTTAGGTTGTATCCTTTTTCACACAGTAATTCAACGGAGAAATTTATGAGTGCAAGTTCTAATCTAGCCAAATCTCCCGTTAAAAAATAGAATCTTCTTCCGCTAACTTTTGCGGCTCTTTTGAGATCGGCTCCATTTATTTTTTCCAGAATTTCCTGATGTGAAAGCCATTTTTCTCTTTTATTTTTAGTTCCGTAAAGAGAGACTTCAATATTACCATCCTCATCTTTTCCAATTGGTACCTCATTATCTAATAGATTTGGAACTATCATTCTTTTTGAGTCTCTAAGTCTTAAAGCTTCTTCAGTTTCTTTTTCATTTAGATTTAAGTCTTCTTTTAATTTTGCCATGTCTTTTAGCACTTCTGAAAAATCTTGTCCTTCCTTTTTTAGTTCTCCAATACTTTTAGAAATGACATTTCTTTTTGCTCTTAATCGGTTACCTTTTTCAATTAGAGTTCTCCATCGATTATCTAAATCAATAACATCAGATGCAAGATTTTCAGATAAATTTCTTTTTTTCAAATCTTCTAGAATCTTTTCGGGCGATTCCCTGAAGACTTTCATCTCTAGCATTAAGCCTTCAGTGAAGTAAGGTCTTTATGACCTTCCCTCCATGGCCAAGAGTGTATCTTTTACGCGGAGCATCAGAGGTTGTTACGCCTAGGCCAACACTGAAGCCACTCTTTGGGGACGCAATGGGTGTAGTTGATAGACGAGCTAATACAGATGTCTTAATTGAGGGTAACAAAATAATTAGAGTAGCCAAACATATAGAGGCTCCAGAGGCTGAAATAATAGATGTTAGTGGGAAAGTAATAATTCCTGGATTTGTAGATCCCCATACACATTTAGTTTGGGCAGGATCTAGAGAGCATGAACTTGAATGGAAATTGAAAGGTAAAAGCTACCAGGAAATCCTAGCCAATGGTGGAGGTATTCTTCGTACAGTTAAAGAAACTCGCTCTATCGATGAAAATGAACTAAGGAATCAGTCGTTAAAAAGATTCAAAAAATCTATAAAATATGGTACAACTACCATTGAAATTAAATCAGGATATGGTTTAGAAGAAGATACTGAACTCAAGCAGTTAAGAGTTGCCAATTGGTTAAAATCCCTTAATTTAGCAGATACAGTTGTAACCTTTATGGGTGCTCATGCATTTCCAGAAGGTTTGAATAAATATGAATATGTTTCTGAGGTAATAAAAATGCTTCCTTTGGTAAAGGATTTAGCAGATTATTGTGATGTGTTTTGTGAAGAAGGGGCATTTACTGTAGATGAATCTAGGGAAATTTTAGAAGCTGCAAAATCATTAGGTTTTAAGTTAAAAATTCATGCTGATGAGTTTGGAGATACGGGAGGAGGTAGATTGGGCGCTGAACTTGGAGTAGTTACTGCAGATCATTTAGCAGGAAGTTCTCTAGACACAATAAAGGAGCTTAGAGATTCAGGAGTTATTGGTGTTCTTTTACCAGGAACTCCTTTTGCATTATTATCAGATCATTATTCTCCAGCTAGAAAGATGGTTGCAAATAATCTTCCTATAGCTTTAGCTACTGACTGTAATCCAAATTGTTATACGGAATCCATGCAATTAGTACAGCAATTGGCAGTATTTAGAATGGGTATGACTCCTGCAGAGGCTCTTGTAGCTTCTACAATTAATGCAGCTTTTGCAATAGGAAAGACAGATAGGGGAGTTATCTCAGAGGGATGGCGTGCAGATTTACTAATTTGTGATATTCCTGATTATCGTCATTTAACTTATCATTTTGGTGTTAATCATGTTGAAAAAGTAATGATTGGTGGTAAAATTATAGATGGTTAAACCTTTGAAAGAAACAGCTAAGTTTCTTTGGAATGGAACGATTTATGCGTTGTCTTTACCTGAACGATATGTTCGTGGCCTTTCAGCTCTTGTTGGTGGAATGTTTAAAGAAACTACAGATATTTTGATACCTGAGTTTGTAAAAGATACTACAAGTTATAACATATTTGTGGGCAATATTTTACGGTTCACAGTTGAAAACATTGGTGGTGTTAAGGGTGTTTATGATGATGAAGGTCTAGAAGGTGAGTTTGCTACAAGAAAATTAATTGGTAACACTATTGAAGGAGTAGGTATTGCAACAATACACTTGTCACCATTGTGGTTTTTTGCTTTTTTTTCAGACACTGTTAAAGGTGGTCAAGCTTATATTCAAAGACTTCACAAAGAAATGTTAGACAAAGGATATATTGATTCTGACACCTCTGCAGACTCATTTAATTCACTTTTTGAAGGGTTAGAGAGAACAACAACTAGTTTTGCGCAGAATATAGATACNCCTCCTCTAACAAAGGAAGAAGTAATATCTAATATTGAAGAAATCAGAGACTCAATAGTNGATTTATTGTCAAGATCTGGNGATGTTGCNAATAATACAATCAAAGAAGCGTCTAATGTGTTACAAGATTTTATGGATACGGCTACAGAGGAAGGNCAGTCGTTACTAGAATTAGGAGGATTAATGACTCTTCANACTACAAATCGAATTAAGCAATTAGGTGGTTTGTCAATTAGTGCGCCAAATGTAGCTGGGAAAATGCTTTATGATAATATATTAGGTTATTATTCAGATACATTGTCTGAAATTCATGATAAAGGATATGCAGCTGTTGCTTCAGATGCTGTAGAGCCATATGGTAAGGCCATTATCGATCAATTTAGTGCAGAAAGAATTACTTGGACTGAACGCCTTTTCAATAGTCCTGCTGATGGAATTAAGAAGATTTTTGGCATGCAAAACTCCAAATAGTAGTATAGGAAAGAGGTNAAGCTGGACTTGGCCGGGGAGCTAGACGTACCCTGTGACCCTCAACCGCCTTTAGGGGGGGCGACAGCTAGTGACGGCGCACCCAGTGAGCTGTCTAATCCGCATTTCAACTGAGATATCCTGTCCCTCGGGGTCGCAGGTGATTGCAGTTATTTACCGGAGGGTAAATTTCGGGTCTTCATCATGGAAACCGGGTCAGGCCCGGAAGGGAGCAGCCTTACCGTGGACTACCGACGCTCGAGNGGGTCGCGGGGTTGAGAAGGAATGTGGTGTCTGACATCTCATCAGGACGACAACGCTAGTGGTCTGGCACTTATTTTGCCATTTTCTTTAGCCAATTCCTTCCAGGTTTCCATTCAGTAAACATGATAGTTAGCATTCCTAGTATTGTTAAAATGGATCCAATCCATACTAAAATTATTCCAGGAATATCTCTGATAGTAATTATTGCACTACTATTCTCTCCCTCACCTCCAGGTGTAGCGCTATTCAATGTAATGTATAGGTCTCTATCTAATTCATGTTTCAGATAAATTTGTGTAGATTCTTGATTAGTTCCACTTTGTATTTTTTTAGAAATTCTATCTTCAAGCACTATTTTTCTGGTGTCTTTAGACTCTAATATTATGAAAGCTACTAATTCTATTTCGTTATTTTCAGGGTTCATTTCAATTTCTTCTAATTCAAGAATATATTTTCCAACTATTTTTCTTTCACCTTCTTCTAAATTAATGGTATCTTCAGTACCTAATCCGTATGAAAAGCAGTATCCTATAATGATTAGCATGAATCCTAAATGGGCNGTGTATGGTCCCCAAGCTTTTAGCATACCCAAAAGTTTTTTGCTTCTGTGATGATTCATATATTTTAAAATAGAAAATCCACATATTANAGCCCATGGAGCCATTGCTCCAACCATCCAACCTCTTCCTTCTGAAATTAAAGCGTAAATTAAGCTGAACGCAATACCTAAGCCAGTTACAACTAATATATTTTTCATTTCAAAAAAGGGTCTTAGAGTATGTATTGTAAAAATTGCAGCCAATAATACTACAAAAGGTGCTAATCGTATTTCAAAAACTTCGGGAGCCATATACCCCTTGCTTCTTACAAGTAGCAAAACTAAAGTTACAGTTAGAATCAGTAATTGAGTATATATTGCAGCAAAAAAAGTATTTTCTTCATTAAATATGTCCTCTATAGTTTCGAAGCTTTGTACTTCTTTTACTTCTTGTTCTTTGTACTTACGAACAATTAAGTATAGTGTAGCAATAATGGATAAAATCATCATAATGAAAAATCCTCGAACGGAAATATCATTTTCCAAAACAAACCAAAATCTTGAAAATGTTCCTCCAGGCTCTTCAACAATAAATGCGTGTACAGAAGACCAAATTCCACCTCTTGTAACAAATGATTCTAAAAGAACTAGAATGAAAGTTAACATTGCAAGTAGCGGACCTAACACAACATATTTTTTTTTTCTTCGAGACATAACAGAAGTATGGAGTAATGTAGTCATAGATAACCAAGGCAATAGACCAGCAGTTTCTACAGGATCCCATGCCCAATAACCTCCCCAACCTAAAGTAACATATGCCCAATATCCACCAAGTATCAGAGCCAGACTCATCCCAATCCATGAAGCTCTCCCCCATCTCTTTATTGATTCATTCCAATTTTTTTCTCCTGTAATTAAGTGGGCCATTCCTGCAGCATACAAGAGTACAATCATTCCATAAGAAATGAAAACAATAGGCGGATGAACAATCATGTATGGAGATAGTAATAATGGATTCAACCCATTNCCTTCATCAGGCATTATTTCATTGGTTCTAAATGGATTAATGTATAATTGTATTAATGATAATGTAAGAATTAGAAAGCAGCAAATAACTGTTGTAAATTCCTTTTGTTTATCGTTATTTGAGTTAAATTTTCTTTCCATGTTCATAAAAAGAGTAGCACTCCACGTCCAAATCAATAAAGTACCATCTCGACCGGCCCAAAGTCCCGATAATTTGTAAAATAGATTCAAATCAGTTGCAGAATAATCTGAAATATATTTATAGTTTAAATTAGTAGTATAGAAAAAATAAGTTAGTAAAAGCAAAGAAAAGGTCTGTATAACTAATAAAGATAATAAACAATATTCAATTAATTTAGGGTCTTTTTTCAATAAAGAAAGATAGATAGCGATTCCAGTAATTATGGGAATACAATAAATTAGTAAGTCTTCAATGTTCATTTTCTACCAGCAATTACTATAATGCTAATAATTGTGATTGTAGAAATAAAGCTTAAATTTGGTAATCCTGAATCCTCACTAGATTCAGTGACTTTAACATTTACTTTGAAATAATAAGAATCACCCATTTTTTCAACTTCCATACCATCATAATAGCTGTACTCACTTGCAGGTATTTTTTCTGTAGAATTATCTTGTTTTTCTAATTCATATTTGTATCCAGGAAAATCATTCGTCTTTACTTGGTAATCAAATTGAAATCTATTATTTTGACTTTCATTTTTAGCCATTTTTTGAGGTTTGTAACAGGTATGTGGTTCTTCAAGTGTACAAACATAAAACGTCACACTTTCAACGTCGTCATCAGCATCTATCCACGCNGTAAATGTTGTCCCCTCACTTACTTCCTTNGGAGTATGTGCCATTTCAGCACATGCACTTGGAATTAACATGGCGAAAAATAGTATTGTAATTTTATTCATGTTAGAGACTCCTTTCATGTTTGATATTTTAAGTGTTTTCATTCTCTTTCTTGTATCTAATCCATCCAATAGAGAAGCCTGCAATAGAGAACAATAANAACAAGGGATACATTGCATCCATCCATATNCCCATAGNCTCGACTCCTCCTATGATTGTAAGAATTGCGCATAGAAAGCAAATCCCTCCAAAAATAAGATATGTTTTGTAATCCTTCTCAAAATCCATACCATAATTAGATTAAAGGGTTATATTATACTTGACTTGTGAAAAAGTTTAGTAAAGTTTGTTTGGGAGGCACTTTTGATGTAATTCATTTAGGTCATAAATCACTATTGGAAGTAGCGTTTCGTAAAAGTGATGAAGTTATTATTGGTTTAACTTCAGACAAAAGAGCCAATTTGNGCCGTACAAATGAGGATATTAATAGCTATGAAGANAGGTANAAGTCATTGGATNATTTTTTAAGNAATACGTTTTCAGAAAAATANACGATTGTCAAACTAAACGATGATTGGGGNCCAGGAGTTTTTGACGAGNNTTTAGAGGCAATTATAGTTTCTGTAGAAACGGAAAATGTAGCTTTTGAGTTAAATAAAAATAGAAAATTAAGAAATTTGACTGAATTGGAAATAATTACAATACCGTTAATTATGGCTGAAGATGGAAAGAAAATTAGTAGTACTAGAGTTCGTAGCAGTGAAATNGATGTTGATGGTTTCCAAGCTTAATTTTATACACTGTCCCTAGATGCGACGCCATCTTAATATTTGTATGTGATAAATATGGTAGAAGAACTCATTTCAACATTGTCTAAAGAAATTAGAACAAGCATAACAGAGGACACCTCAGTACCAAGAAATGTTAGAACTAATGTAGTAACTGGTTTAGAGACTTATCTTTTGAATGAAAAAGACGATCTTGATTTAAGAATATATTCTACAATATCAGTTCTTGAAGAACAAATTAATGATAGTAATATTCCTCAGCATGCTAGAACTAGACTTTTTGAATTTATTAGAGATCTTGAAGAAATAGTTAACAAATGGCAAACTAAGTCATAATTGCCTATAAATTCTTCATTTTTGTGAGGGGATACCTATTTATTACCTTATATCAGTCAACTAAATGTGAATGTAAGAAATTTGGCCTTTGTTATTTTGGCATCTTTGCTATTTGGAACGTTATATTTCACAGATTCAAGTTCAGCAGAGGAGTTGGAAGGCCAAGAAAAAAACATAGGTCTTTACCTTTTCAGTGAGGATGGAGTAGGTAAATTACATACCCGGGATGATGGAGGTTATGGAGATACAGAATCAATTACTATTCCTAGTGGTAGCAGTGCNTCATTTGCGCTTAATTACAGTCTTCAAGATGATTTAAATGTTAATTCTTACAATAGCCCAGAAGTTGGTTTTCATGCTTATCTATATGCTAATTGTGGTTTGACTGGACAAGGTCATTTGAACGTTTATGTTAGAGATGGTACAACTATGACAGGTGGAGAGTTGTTAGCAATGGGTGAGGAGAATATTGGTTCCTCATTTACGAATGCAAAACTACTAGTCAGAGTAGATATATATTGGGAAGATGATTATGGCCCAAATTATCAATTTGATTCAGAACATTTTATCGTCTTGGAATTAGAAAATGATGGTGAAAATGCAATAAATTTATTTTTTGACACAGAAGAAGAACAAGATGATGAAACTAGGTTAATTGTAAAAACAAATCCTGTAAAGGACATTAGTNCAGTAACAGAAGCTTATGATTTAGANACNTCTAATTTAGAGGACCTAATGCCAACAGATAATTTNCAACCTAATCTCCCCGTAGATTTTTCTAAAGTTTTTGTTTCAGCACAAGCATTAAATGTTTTTGGGACATATGATATTACTGAATTTAAGGTAACTGTTTTCGATTCAGATGATAATGAATTATTTGTAGGAAATTTAGATGTTGAAGAACCTGAAGACAATAGTGGTACTAATGATTTTGAAGAAATTACATGGAATTATAATGATCCAGCAGAACCATCTGAGAATCATAATGGGAAAGGAATTTATACAGTTCGAGTAGCAGCTATTGACCAGCAAGGAAATGAATTTTACATTGATAAGCCTATTCAAATGGATGCTTATGGCATTTATTTATTTACTTCACAAACACAGCAAAGTGTTGCATTAGGTGGCGAGGTTGATTATGAAATTCTTGTTAGAAATTCAGGNGACGAGAATGATAATTTTATAATTGAACCAAGCGAAACCTCAGATAATTGGGTAGTTAGTCCTCAAACTTGGACAAGTAACACATTGTCACCTGGAGGTGAGCAGTCTTTTACTTTTACAGTTTCAGCCGCGGATTCAACTGAAATGGTTGGAAAAAATACAATTGTTGTATTTACAGGCCGTTCTGATAATTCAGTTACTCCTGTTAATTTTGATTTAGCAACAACNACNACAGTGGGAGCTGCTTATGAAATTTCAATGTATTTTGATGATCCTAGCTCAGGTCAGGCCATAACNACATTTAGTGCAAATGGCGTCGCAGGAGAGTGGAATCAGTATCAATTAAGCATAGCAAACCAAGGACAAGATACAGATTCAGTTCAACTATTTTCACAGGAGGTTCCAGCAGATTGGGAAATTAAATTTGAATATGGAGATTTGAATGATGCAACTATAACTGTAACAGATATTCCAAGACTTGGTGATGGTTATAATGTAGCAAATGTTACAGTTTGGGCCAAACCAGCACAAGGAGGTGATGTAGATACAGCCTCGATTAAGTTAATAGGNATTTCTGAAGGAAATAGTACAAAAAGTGATTCAGCGACTTTAGTACTGACTAGATCNTTCGGATTATCTTTATCACTTGTTCCCCAAAGTAGTTCAGGAATATTTATTAACAAAGAAGCTGGGCAGCAATTTGAGGTAGATTTACTTCTTGAATCTGCAGTGGAAGGAGATCATACAATTCGGCTTTATATGGGAGATAATTTCCCAGATGGATGGAGTTATTCATTCAAGGAAAATGGAGCTACAGTTACTGAAGTTTCTATAAGTGGAGGTGATAGTAAATCACTTGACTTATTCATAACNGTAGGTAGTCAGGCAGTTTACAAAGAAGATGGAGATATTTTTGATGCNTATGCCCAAGACATNTCAGATTCTAGTGTTGTTGCAAAAAAAGAATTAACTGTAATATTGGCTTATAGTGGCGGATTTGAATTATCATCATTAAAGTATAGAGAGACTCTTGCTCCAGATGAAAGTTATACTTTNCAATTGACAATAGAAAATAAAGCGAATGCTAATGANAAATTCACACTATCGGCTACATCGGTTCCTTCAGGCTGGCGTGTACTTTTTATTAATGGAAATATTTTTGATGTCGAAGCAGGAAGAACAATCTCGNTACCTATTAAGATTGAAGTTAGTGATGAAGCAAGAGATGGNGATCAAGAAAGTATTACTATTTCAATATTTAGTGATATTTCAAATGCAGAAAAACAACAATCATTTGTTATAGATGTNGAACAAGGATTCACAGCAAGATTGACTACAGCAATATCGGATTTATGGTATATTTTTGTTTTCTTTGCCTTGATAATAGTAGTTGGAGCTATTTCTTATAATCAACAAGATGATGAGGATTGGGATGANGAAGAAGAATATGAATCACCAAATAATCCTCCAAGTCCTGAATTACCAAATACCACAGATTCATCTTCAGATGATGAGTGGGATGATTGGGATTAGGNAACTTNCATGTCCACAACATTAAGATACTTAGGCGGAGCCTCAGAAGTAGGTAGAATAGGNGCCATCTTAGAAGGTAATAATGGACGTTTATTGCTTGATTACGGATTGCAACCAGAAGACCCTCCCAAATATCCATTACCCTCTCCCGAGGTAGATGCATTATTACTTACACATGCACATTTAGATCATTGCGGACTTGTACCAAAAATAGCAAGCAGAGGCACACCTATTGTTTCTACACCAGTAACTGGAGATCTTGCAGAACGAATGGCTCAAGACACTCTAAGAGTTGCAGAAATAGAAAATTATCCGTTACCTTTTCATAAGTCAGCAATTTCAGATTTAGTGCAAAATCATCGTGGCATTCTTCCAGGTAATGTAGAATATAGAGGGGGCTTTGAGTTTAATGTTTACAATGCAGGCCATATCCCTGGTGCAGTAATGTATAATTTCCCTCAAGAAGATTTTTTGTTTACAGGAGATATACATACCGTCAACACACAACTTACTCGTGCAGCTAAACCTCATCAATGTAAAACTTTAGCAATAGAATCTACATATGGTGGGCGAGAACATCCAGATAGATTAGAAACTGAAAAAGAACTAATTGATTCGGTAGAAGATGTAGTTAATGGAGGTGGACAGGTTGTTCTTCCTTCTTTTGGTTTGGGGAGGTCACAAGAATTGCTGATGCTTGTTGAAAAATTAGGAGTTGAGGTGTGGCTTGATGGGATGGGCCGAGACATAGCTAGAATTTTGCAAAAATATCCCGGAGCCATTAGAGATTTTGGAGGTATGAATAAAGCATTTAAGAATACTAATTTTGTAAAATATGCAAGGCAGAGAAAAGCAGCTATGAAAGGTGACGTAATAGTTACAACTTCAGGAATGCTAAATGGAGGTCCAGTATTGCATTATTTATCAGAAATACGCAAAAATTCTTCTTCAGCAGTTTTTTTGACAGGTTTTCAAGTTCCAGGAACTAATGGTCATCTGTTGAAGGAAACAAAGAAACTTAGATTAGAAAGAGGTGATACATCCCCAGCAGTAGATATTAACTGTCAGTTGAAATCGTTTGACCTCAGCGGCCATGCTGGACATAGTCAAATTGTTAATTTTATTAATAAATGTAATCCTGAAAAGGTAATTCTTTATCATGGAGATAATAGGGAAGCTTTCAAAGAAGATTTGAAAGAATATGATCTTGTTTTACCTCAAGAAAATGAAGTTATTAAAATAAATTAGGTTTCTTTTATTTTGTTATCTGGCCCGATAAACATTCGAATAATACCTAATAAAAGGAAAAATAAGAGTGATGTAAAAACAATTCCATAAGGCCCTTGCAATTCTATAGAATCCTGTATTTGACCATCACTTGTAGCTAAATATTTGTTAATATTTACTACAATTTCGGCAATTATAAATGTAACAAATAGAATTATTGCTAAATTAATCAAATAACTGACAAATAAAGTTCTTAATGTTNTAGAGACACTTTTCCTTTGTGCATTTGTCAATAGAGAGATATCCAGNCCAGCTGGCTTGAATTGTTCTGCATAATTTTCATATTTTATTGCAGCATATGANAATTCGATATAAATGACAAAGCCTAAACCGATAAAAATTCCACTAGATAAATATTCATTCCAAGTTTTTTCTTCCTGTTTTGTTTCGTATCCACAATAGCTTTCTTCAAAATTTTCAAGACATAAATTAGGAGTATACAAAAATCCAATAATAATTGCTAAACCTATTGATGCAGCTATTGCCCATCCTTTTCTTTTCCAGATTCCATAAGCACCTAANAAGGGCATGGATCCAAATATAATATTAGTTAATCTAACAGCGGCATCATCAATTCTATTTTCAGTTCCTTCTACATCATCATATACCAATTTAACAGGTTTCCATTTCCACTGAGTAACATTTCCATCTCCCCCNTCAATCTCTACTTTTGAGGGAATAAGATATTCACCTTGTTGTACGTCTATAGCAGGATCTACAATATAATGTCCTAAGCTTCCAACAATTAGTAGGAATAAAAAGAATTTGTATCTTCCTTTAAAGATTGTAAAAATATAAAAAAGGAAACCTGCAGCAAAGCACCAGGGAACAAAGACATCAGGATTTGGTTCGAATCCTTTCAAAGAATCTCCAAGATATTTAGTTAATAGAGAATCCATAGGATTATGGTATACGTAAAATTCACTTATTACATAAATTAAAGATAAGCTTGATATTATTTTAATTACAAAAATTATGGGATATTCTCCGAAAAAATCTTTGTAATTTATAATTTTGTCGATTTTAGGTATTTTGGATTCTTTTATTTCTACAGGTTCTTCTCCCATTAAATCTCCTGTAAAGCAGTATTTACATTGTCACCATATTTCCAATCACCTACTTGTAATCCAAAACTTCTAAGTTCAGAAATCATGTTATCTCTTTCAATTTTAGCAATCAATAAAGGTTCCATAGGGATTCTTTTCATTCGTTCTTCAAAGTCTAGGCTAGATGGCGAAATAGTTGTAATTGTGAAACCTCTACTAATTGTACTTGTAAATGCTTCAGCAATAGTATGGTCATCNTCTAGTGAGCTAAAAAGAATAATTGGTGATCCACTTGGAAGATGAGGTAGTAAATCTTTCAAAACTATTTCCAATTTTAGATTTCCTTGAGGTTTAGCACTTGATAAGGCTGTCAGGATTTTGAAAAGATGATGCTCTCCTCTATCTAAATCAACTCTTTCAATAGTCTCTCCATAAACCATAAGAGCAACATTATTTCTTTCATCAAGTAANTGTTTTGCATATGTGGCAGCAGCCCTACAAGACATTTCAAGAGGAGTATCTCTACCTCCTCCTACTGCAGAAACTTCTCTTGCATCTAATAATAAAATAACATCCATCACATCTTCTCTAACAGTTTCGTTAACCATCATCTTACCTTTCTTAGCTAAGGCCTTCCAATTAACTGAACGAAGCGAATCTCCGGGAACAAATTCTCTTAATGAATAAAATTCAGTTCCAGTACCAATTACATTTAGNGGCATTGCTCCAGATAGTAATTTTGGCGCTCTAGAAGTTATGACTTGTTCTTCTAAGACTTCAACTTGAGGAAATACTGAAAAGCTGTGTATTGATTCTTCTAATCTTTCATTGTAAAATAGATCAAATGCATCTTTTACACGCATTTTTACAGGACCTAAATGATAATGTCCTCTTAGAGGTAATTTCAAAGAATATTCGAATGACACTTCTTGCCAAGGCTTCATGTANAGTAAGGTATAATTTGAGCCTTTGATTATTCTAGCCTGAGGCGGCAAACTATCATATATTTCTACAAATCCAATTCCTAATCCTGTATTCTTAATTATGAATTTCACAGACATGGTTCCATCTTCAAAAATATTGTCTGAAGTGGTTTCTCTTCGAATTTTGACATTAGGCATCCAAACATCCAAGAAACTAGAAATCACTACAAATGTTAACATGACTAATCCAGCACTTATGAAAAGATAGTTCAATCTAATTAATCCTGCGAGTGTCAGGAAGATAGCACCTCCTGCGACAGCTGCAGCTTTTTTACTCCACATCTAGTCTTCTAATTGTCCTTGAGTTGTTGGTACTTCCACTTGTTCAAGAATTTCAGAAACAATTTCTTCAGTTTTTACACCTTTAATTCGCGGTTCCGGCTTCAGAATTATTCGATGTCTGAGAGTATAGATACTTAGTCTTTTGATGTCATCAGGTATTACGTAATCTCTTCCACTTAAAACAGCAAGAGCTCTGGAAAGTTTGAATAAAGATTGTGCACCTCTTGGAGAAGAACCTACTTTCACACGTGGATCCTCACGAGTCCTGTAAATGATTTCGACAATATATTCTATAATGGAATCGTCAATCCTTACTTTCTCAAGGCTTAATTGCATTTCCCGAAGTTTTTCAGGAGTAGTTATTGCTTGGAGTGTATGATCATCTTTTCCACGTTGTTTTCTCTTTACAAGTATGGCTCTTTCAATAGGCCTTCCAGGATATCCCATAGAAAGTTTCATCATGAAACGATCTAATTGTGCATCAGGCAATGGNTAGGTACCTTCAGATTCAATAGGATTCTGTGTGGCTAACGTAACAAAAGGTTCGGGTAAAANATGTGTTTCACCTTCAATAGTAACTTGATGTTCTTGCATAGCTTCTAGTAATGCAGCCTGAGTTTTTGGAGGGGCTCTGTTTATTTCGTCAGCAAGTAAGAGATTACAGAATAAAGGCCCTTTTCTGAATTCAAATTTTTGGTCTTTTTGGTTCCAAATATAAATACCAGTAATATCTGCAGGTAGAAGATCTGGAGTAAATTGAACACGTTTAAAATTTATACCTAGTGCTTGCGCAAAGGTATTAGCTAATAGTGTTTTNGCTAAACCAGGATTATCTTCAAAGAGAATATTCCCTCCAGCAAGTATTCCTACGGCTGTTAAGTCCAGTATAGGTCTTTTACCCATAACAACTTGTTCAGCTTCAGCTAAAACTGCTTGCATCATATCGTGCGTTTCTTGTAATGAAGGATCCATCATGTAGGTTTGTACACCATCACTTTGTTCTTCAGTCTCAACTTCAGGAGTTGGTTCTTGCTCTTCTTCTTTTTTCTTTTTTCCAAATAGGCCCATTATTTTTTCCATCCTTTTATAGCTTCTTCAACCTCATTCAAGGTCATACTTCTATCATCATTAATCATAAATTTAATTAATAGAGGATCATGCAATAAATCTTCAATTTTTGTTTGGGATAACATCCCGAATTCTTCTCTTGTGTATCCATTCTCAATTCTAACTTTTTCTATGAATATTTCCTTAATCGTGTCAGGGTGAGTATAGTGCGCATGGGGAACTCTAAAGCGAGATAATCTCCCTTCATATATGTTAAATAAATGTCTCCAAGGNAGTGGATTTTCTACTCTCATCATGACTAGCTGTAAAACTAAAATAATTGAACCTAAAAAAAGAATTCCTAATGTTTCACTATTACTAACATATCCCAAAACTCCAAATAATTGTACATAAATAAGTGAAAGCATATCCGATTGTATATGTCTACTTTCATCGAAAATAAGAGTATGTTTTTCACCTCCAGTAACATAGTTTACCATTGACAAAATAAATTCACGATTATCTAGTTCATCATAATATTCGTTTGTAAATATGCTTGTATCTGAAATAAAAATTACAGTACCATTTCCAATATTTGCCTCTGCAACTACTTCTACCCCATTCGTAGAGTCCTCTCGATAAGTTCCCTCTCCAGNTCCTCCTATTCCATTTTGGTTATAATCAATAAACGCTTGTTGACTTGACCAAATCAAACCTTCAGCAGCGCCTCCAGTTTGAAGAGTAAGGGCGCTTGGTGAGCTCATCATTAATTGTCCGCTAAAATCCATACGTGGAACATCAGCATCAATTATAGAAATAGAATTATTTTTTGGATGTATTGGCTCATTCCAGTGATTAGAATCATATAGTAGAGCAGGTTTACACTTTGGACTGCTACCGCCACTTCCATCATATCCTAATGCATCAATAGCTCCACTTACCAAACCGGTATTCGTTGTAGGTTCACAACCTTTTTGCACAATATTGGTTCTTAACTTAACGCCAATTTCTAATGTACCCATTTCTCCATAAAATGCAGAGTTNCCATAGCCTGAATCATCTGCGATAATGACTTTCCCTCCAGACTTAACAAAATCATATATTGCTTTTGAATCAAATTCAGAGTAGCTGCGTTCTACTCCAATAATTACTAGTACAGTTGACTGAGCTTCTATGGTCTGAGTTGTTGTATTTTTTTCTACTTCAGCTATTTTGTTAAGTATAGCTGGCCGTGAAACAATGGTTTTTATTACATGTTTACCATTTTGGTCTTCATCCATATCTGCAGCAAAGTTTGAGATATCGTTCCAATCATTATCGTATGCAGAAAGTTGTGAAGGATTTTTAGCATTTGTAATTAAGGTAGGATAAACTACAGTGATCATAATAATAACGATAAAAAGAGTAAAGAGTTTAGATCCATATTTTTCACGGAATGTTTTTCTCATTTAGCAGACCTCATTCCAAATATATTAGTAAATCTAGAGACTTTTCCCTCTTTAAGTCCTTTGTTTAATTCTATTTCAACTTCATGTAAATTATTAATCGCTTCAACACACCAAATATTGTACGATCCATCAATCATTTCCATTCCAAATTCATCGACAACTTTCGGTTTTATTCCACTATATCTTGCAATTTCAAATAATGAAGTTAATAATTTTACACTTTGAGTAGGTATAGGTAATGCAGCCCTCATTACCTCAGTAAATTCTCTGACAGTTTGAGTCTTAGTTTTAATAAATCCATATCTATCAAGAATATTTAGCAATTGATGATAAGATTTAATTATAATTTGCCTATAATCCTCATCTTTGTTTAATTCTTTTTGCATTTGTTTAATCAAATTTCTGACTTCATATTTGTGTTTTTGTGTCCAATAAAGATAGTAAGCAGTTACTAATAATGCAGCAGGAATTCCAATGAATAAAGGTAAATATTTGTTGATATCAAAAGGTTCTTTTGCCTCAGGAGATTTTGTAATACTAATTGCAACGTTTGCAGTAGTTAATTCAGTTTCTAGCTCAGTATCTTCGTATGCGTCAATATAACCTCCGACAAATGAGGCCTCTATACTTGCACTGCTAGCATCTACAGGGAATTCAAAACTAAATTTAGAAAATCCAGAGTTATCAGTTGTTAAATTATATTCAAGGACAGTATCCATTTTGATTTCTTTACCATAAAATAGGTTTACTAAAACAGAGATATCAGTTTGAGGAAGCGGATTTCCATTATCTTCTTCTAGCCATACGGAAACATTGACAGTATCTCCAGGGAAAACATTTTTCGGTTCAAAATCAAAGCTTATCTTACTTTCTACCATTATTGAATGTTTACTAGTAGATTTATTTCCATCGAGGTAATCACTTCCATTGTAGCCAATTATTACGGTACGATTATTTCTATAATCATTTGGAATCATTCCTGTCGAAATAAAAGTAGTTTCATTTGTGAATGATGTTTCTAAATTTACGTTTCCAATACGGACTGTAATATTGTCATTAATTCGATTTCCTAGATCATCCACTAGTATTCCGTAAACATTAATCACACCTCCACGTCTTATTTCATTATTGAACCAATCGCCTTCTACTTTTACATTTTCAAATGTTGTTGTACCTTTTACATTAAAAGAATTATTCACAGAGGAACTCAAATATGAATCAGTTTCATTATAGATTACACTAATATTAAAGTTTCCTAGCTCGGAATTATGATATAATTCAAAATTAACGTTGTAACTTCCATCAATATCAGTATCATCACAATCTTTTATTTCAGAATCTATAATGAGGCACACTCTCTGATTACTGATAGTACCTGAAGCACCCTCGAGAAAACCAGATACGCTAACATTTTCACCTCTGTAGTTTGAGTCATTATCAATTTTTGAGGTAAGTTGAGTTTGAGATTGCGGTATAATCTCTAATTCAAATGAAGTTTCTATTAAATTTGGTTGTTCAGAGTTATCTTCTATTTTAATATCAATAATGAATATTTCGGTTTGACCTTCGTCCACAAAGATATTGTAGTTAAAACTTCCCGTTAAGTCAGTTATGAAAGGAGGAGAAAATCCATTGCTTTCAGTAAAGAATTCAATTGAAGTATTAGTTATTGGATTGCCTAATTCATCAACAAGTATTCCAGATAAGTTGTATTGAAATCCTCTAGCAGCTCTACATTTCTTTTCAGTAATTTCTTCTTTATCACTACATTTTGAAGGACTATCAAAAATTAAAGTTGGTGTAGCCAATAATGTTAACTTATTTACAGTTAGATTTCCAACAAGTGTAGGACTATTATATATCTCAGCCCTAATTTGATGTAATCCTGCAGGTTCATTTGAGGCATTATAGCTAAAGCTATAACTTCCATCACTTTCAGTTATAACAGAACCAAGTGCCTTTTCACCTAAAAATATGGTAATTGCTTTGTCACTAATACTTTGATTATTATGATCAGTTAGATTTCCTCTTATTCTTATTGTATCTGTCCTCAGAGAAATACTTTCATCTAATGTCAAATTGCTTTTTCCTTTTACGATGATCTCATTTACAATTATATCGGTAGGATAAATGTCATTTCCAGAATAAGTTGCAGTAAGTATTGTATTTCCCCAAGAGGCATTAGAAGGAACGGTGAATTCAACATTCCATTCTTGATTGCCAATAATATTAGTTTCACCTAATAGATAATCTCCGTACCTCAATTCGATGGTTCCAGTAGGAGGAGCTCCTTCATCTCCAAATATTGTACCTTTTATGTCATATTCTTCATCAAGATTAAAGGAATCCTCGTTGGAGTTATCAAATCTCAATTCAACAGATGCATTAATTATTCTAATATTATCAGTAATAATTTCCTCAGTTAAATTTTCAGTTCCGTTATATCTCATTTCTATGGCGTATATCGCATCTTCTACATCGGGTGTATTTATTTCAACTGAGAATATGCCATTATCATTTGTTAAAGTGTAATAAGTGCCATCGTCAAATGTTAAAGAAAGATATTCATTTTTTATTGGAATATTCTCATTTTCTAACAGAGTTCCAGTTATTATCGTTGTTTTTGAACTTGCTGCAGTAGTAGGGAGTACGTAGTCAATCGTCACATTTCCTATTACTTTAATATCTAATTTAGGACTCCAACCTTCCACAAGATTTACAGTGTCGTTATAGCTTTGATAAGGTCGCTTTAGTTGTATTTTCCAGTCTCCAGCCTTTAATTCAGGGTTAGTACTGCTAATATTACAAATAACTTCATAGAATCCATTCTCATCACTAACTCCAGAGCCTATAATATAAGATGGACTATTTTCCTCATCACTTTCGTTCAGGTAAGCTTGAATCTCTATGCCACCGTAAGGTTCTTCGGTTTCAGGATTTTTAATAAACCATGACCAGATAAATGTATCTGTTTTATTGACTTGAGCTGGAGGCGAAGTAGGAGTCTCAGCTCTCGCTGGCGGACTTCCCCAAGGCGGATCTTCCTCTTCAAAATATCCATAAACTGGATTTTCTTCATCAATGTCTCCATCTTCCCAAGCATCATCATCAGTATTGTCATTTCTTGGATTAGACGTGTTCCATCCTTGTACTTGATGGTAAAGGCGTGGTGTATCATCTTCTCCAGTTATGTTCCAATACCAGCTTACTTCATAATAATCAGTTAATCCATCATTATCCGTATCGCTGTCATCAGGGTCTGTTCTAGAATTAAAAGTGTCATTAGATTGAGTAACTTCTTCATAATCATCTAGTCCATCACCATCTGAGTCTGAAAGTTTAGGGTCTGAAGGATAATTATATTGATTATTTACTCCATCTTTATTTATTTCCCAAGGGTTGATTTCATCTCCGTCCCAAAGCTCATCATCATCAGTATCTTCTTCTAAAGGATTAGTAAAATAAGTATTTATTTCTTCAAGATTTGTTAATCCATCTGTATCTATATCCTCATCACCATCTAAGGTTTCATCGCCATCAGTATCATTGTTTCCAGGAGAATAATTTGAGCCTTCTGAGAATCGGGCATATTCCCACGAATCATTCAATCCATCAGAATCGCTATCAATAGCTAGAGGATTAATTCCAAATGTAATCTCTAGTCCATCATCTAATCCATCACCATCTGTATCAGGCAATAAAGGGTCAGTTTCATGAGTAAATATTTCATCATAATCACTCAGTCCATCACCATCAGTATCGTCTAGAATGGGGTTAGTTCCATAATCATTAATTTCTTCCCCATCCTCAAGTCCATCATCATCAGTATCTTTATTGTCAGGTTTAGTTTCGTGAGTGAATATTTCATCATAATCCTCAATTTCATCATCATCAGTGTCTTTATCCAAAGGATCGGAACCATAACTATTAATTTCTTCCCCATCCTCAAGTCCATCATCATCTGTATCAGGGTCCAGTGGTTCAGTTAAATGAGTAAATATTTCTGCATAATCACTTAATCCATCTCCATCGCTGTCCCAATTATTTGGATCTGTTCCGTAAGTATTATTTTCCTCTCCATCATTTAACAAATCTCCATCAGAATCGGACTCCAATGGATCTGTATCAGTTAGGTTCCATTCTATTATATCAAGTAACCCATCAGAATCTGAATCTTCTAAGAGAGGATTAGAGATAACTGTATCTACTTCATACCCATCAGGTAATCCATCATCATCACTATCTGGATCATTAGGGTCAGTGCCTAGTACTTGTTCTTTCCCATTATTTAACCCATCACCATCATCATCATTGTCTAGTACATTGTCATCAGCAGGATTGTTAACAGGATTTGTTCCATCTATTTCCCATTCTATTCCATCCTCAACTCCACCGCCATCCGTATCTGAATTATTTGGATCTGTTCCTATGTCTATTTCATCCCCGTCCGTTAATCCATCAAAATCGGTATCATTGCTTGTAGGATTACTTCCAGTATCTTCTTCATCTACATATATTCCAGTATTAGTTTCAATTCCATCATCTAATCCATCATCATCAGTGTCTGAGAGAGTAGGGTTAGTTTCATGAGTAAATATTTCATAATCATCACTTAATCCATCACCATCAGTATCGGAGAGAGTAGGGTCTGTAAAATGTATAGCAGTTTCATTGTAATCTTCAAGATTATCTCCGTCAGTGTCTTTTTCTAAAGGATCGGAGCCGTATACATTTACTTCATCACCATCATTTAATAAGTCATCATCACTATCAATATCATTTGGATCAGTACTTTCTTCAATTTCATCACCATCATCTAGTCCATCACCATCAGTGTCACTATTTCCAGGCTCAGTTCCATGTGTATCAACTTCACTACCATCACCAAGCCCATCACCATCAGAATCAAGAGACATTGGGTCTGAGCCATAATCATCAACTTCCTCTCCATCATTCAATCCGTCTCCATCACTATCCTGAACATTTGGATTTGAACCGTAATCATTAACTTCTTCTCCATCACTTAGCTCATCTCCATCAGTATCAGATTCTAAAGGTTCTGTGGAATAGTCATTAATTTCTTCTCCATCAGTTAATCCATCTCCATCAGTATCAGGCAGTGTAGGGTCTGTTCCGTATGTTATTATTTCTTCACCATCTAAAAGTCCATCGCTATCCGTATCATTGTTTGTTGGACTTGTGTCATAATCATTGACTTCTTCTCCATCAGTTAATCCATCTCCATCAGTGTCTTCCAATGTTAGGTTAGAAAAATAGGTGTTAACTTCATCCCCATCATCTAATCCATCTCCATCACTGTCTGAATTTAGAGGATCACTTGTTAGATTATTTATTTCATCCCCATCAGTAAGCCCATCTCCATCGCTATCTGGATTTAATTCGTCAGTTCCAAGGACAAATTCCTGACCATCAGTAAGCCCATCTCCATCTTGATCTAAATCACTGGTGTCATCATCTGAATTATCTAATGGATTGCTAGAGTCTACATATATTTCGACACCATCAACTACAGCACCCCCATCAGTATCTGGATTATTAGGGTCGGTTCCATCGTCTTCATTAAGGATTCCATTGCCATCAAAATCACAAATAATTCCAGTATCTGGATTCATCCAGTTACAATTAGGAAAGTTTCCAGTTAATTCCCATATGTCAAGTAATCCATCAGAATCAGTATCATTGCTTGTAGGGTCTGTTCCGTATGTTATTATTTCTTCGCCATCTAAAAGTCCATCTCCATCAGTATCATTTTTTGTAGCATTAGTTACATATCCTTCAGAGCCAGTAATTTCGTCGCCATCATCTAATCCATCTCCATCAGTATCGGAGTTTGTCGCATTCGTAAAATAGATATTAATTTCAGTACCGTCATTTAGTTCATCTCCATCTGTATCTGAATTTGAAGCATTTGTAAAATAGGTGTTAATCTCTAGTCCATCCTCAAGCCCATCACCATCAGTATCAGCTAGAATGGGGTTAGTTTCATAATTATTAATTTCTTCCCCATCCTCAAGCCCATCATCATCAGTATCTCTATTGTCAGGTTCAGTTTCGTGAGTGAATATTTCATCATAATCACTTAATCCATCACCATCAGTATCTTTCCTATCAGGATTTGTTTCATAGGTGTTAACTTCATCACCATCCTCAAGCCCATCATCATCTGTATCAGGGTTATTCATATCAGTATCATAAATTGTATTTTCTTCAAGATCAGTTAGCCCATCACCATCAGTATCTCTTTCATCTGCAGCGATATCATCTGTATTATTAGTAAGCGGATTAGTTCCATCTAAAATCTCCCACCCATCAATAGTGCCTCCTCCATCGGTATCTGCAATTAATGGATTAGTTCCGTCATTTTCGTCTCTCAAACCATCTTCGTTATAATCACAAAGAACAAATGTTTTAGGAGAGGTCCATTCACAATCTCCCAAACCAGTTATTTCAGTATAATCAGTTAAATCATCATCATCAGTATCTTCATCCAGAGGATCTGTAAAGTAAATTGTAACTTCCTCCCCATCATCTAATCCATCACCATCAGTATCTGGATTAGTTACATTAGTTCCTAATTCTTCCTCACGGTGGTCAAAGAGACCATCGCCATCACTATCACCTATATCATCCTCAGAATTTCTAGGGTCAGTTGAATCAGTAAATATTTCTTCAAAATCACTTCTTCCTCCACCATCCGTGTCTTCTAAATCTGCAGCAGTTTCTCCATCATCTAATTTGCCATTGGCATTAGCATCTTCTACGCCATCATCTAGTCCATCTCCATCTGAATCAGGATTTTTTGGATCAGTAATTGTTAATTCATCTTCATCAGGTTGCCAAGTTTCCAGACAATTGGGATAGAAATTTAAACCATCTTTTTTAGCGCAGGAGATTCCAGTTTCACCTGAATTGTACTCTCTTTCAAATATATTATCAAAAACACCCAATTCTAAGCCATCTAAAAGTCCATCATCATCTGTGTCATGATCAACAGGATCTGTTTTAATTTCTACTCCATCAATCCATATTCCATGATATTCGTCACCATCACTTAACCCATCATTATCAGTATCTGAATCTAGAGGATGTGAGCAAAATTTACCACTATAAGTATAATATAAACAAAAAATTTCCTCATTATCATTCAAGCCATCTCCATCAGTGTCTGCTAATAATGGATTTGTACCTGTTTTTTCAGGATTTTCAAATGTTCCAGTATCAGATTCAGCACCATCAGGCAAAGTGTCACCATCAGTATCTGGATTATTAGGGTCTGTACCTATCCCGATTTCAAATTCATCACTTAATCCGTCATCGTCCGCATCACTTATTTCATAATCAGTTCCAGGTTGAGTTCCGTCACCAACTACAGTATCATCATCACCTGTGGTTGTAGCTCCATTTTGGTCACATGTAGGGCAAGTGGTAGAGGAGGTAGGTTCAAAAGTCAACCAACCAATTTCATCAAACAATACTTCAGCATATGCATGCCCATTGAGCATAGTAACAATTCTTGTATTTTCTTCTATTTGATATCCAGTACTTTCTCCATACCCACTATCTTGCCAACCTTCAGGAGTGATTACTTCTCCAGGACCATTTCCTTCAACATACCTTGTAGGAATTCCACTTATTCTAGATAAAACAGTAAATGCTGATGCAAAATTAGTACATTTCCCGTCATTGCCGCTATTTCCAAATAGGAAATAGTCTACGAAATCTTCACCATCTGGAGTTAATGTACCATTAATATTGTAATAATAATTACTTCTTAGATAGTACATTATAGCTTCAGCTTTTTGATAATCAGTTTCCTTTCCTTCAGTTATTGAGGCGGCTAAATCATAGACGTCATTGTTAGGTCCAGGTCTTACAGGAAATTGTGGTAATTCTGTTAATTCAGAAGCAAAATCATCAGGTGCATTAGCAGCCTGTTTTACATTTTCAGGAATATTATATTCTGTCATTGTGAACTTATATGATTGGGCATAACCCTCCACTTTTAGATTAAAAGCACTATCCATTGTAACGCTGTTAGCTATGAAAACATTATTTGTGTACAATGAGGTAGACAAATATCCTTGTACTGGCATAATCCAAGTCATAGTGTATTCATATTCTTGGCTAGTAACGTCAGGATGTGTAATTAAGTAATCATAGGTATATGGGCTAGATCCTGTTGACCAATATCCTGGATTTTCTATAACGCCAGTTTCTATATCATAATTTTCACAACCTGGAGCAGGACACCATTGACTTCTTGTATATGTATCAGTATTCGAATCATATCCATTATCATAAATTGTTTTTCCAACAGTTCGCCAATATTGTGGATTTGAGGTAGGGTCCTCGCAATTATCACATGTTACTGTGAATTTGACTGCACCAAGTACTGCAAGTGGATAGAAGCCTTCCAAACCACCCATTCCATTAGAATCAGGTTGTGGCGTCCAATCATTTGAGTTTGCCATTTCCTCAGCCCATCCAGGCAATGGAGGATCTTGGTCCTCCTTGTCAGGAATCCCATCTCCATCTGAATCAGGATTATTTGGATCCAAATGATCAATCATATTTTCATACATGTCCGGTATTCCATCTCCATCTGAATCAGTCATTTCTTCTTGATCTGAAAAACCATCTCCGTCCGCATCAGGATCCATACAATTTGTTATCCCATCTCCGTCCAAATCTCCATCACAGTCATATAACTCTTCTAAATTATCAGGTATTGAATCTAAATTTTTCCTATTATCCCATAATTGCTCTTCAAGCATATCAGAGATTCCATCATTATCCATGTCAAAGTCATTAGGATCAAATCCTAAAGCGATTTCATAGTCGTCAGACAACCCATCTCCATCACTATCTCTGAAAGGAGGATCAGGTATACCATCACCATCAATATCTTTCTCTGCTAAGGGATCTTTTTCTATACTGGATGCGCGAGATAAAAATGGAGAATAAGGTAGTGCTGTAAGCAGCAAAATAACAACAATCAATGCCTGATATCTCTGTCCGCGCATAATTAGCCTATAACCTCAGAAGTAGGCATCATTAAATTGTTTGGTCTAAAATAATGGCGCCCGCGCCGGGATTTGAACCCGAGTCCTCAGCTCGACAGGCTGAGATGATAGGCCAGGCTACACCACGCGAGCACAAAAATCTACGGTAGCGCTTTCTATTTAGAGTTTAAGGTAACTTCTTACATTCCCATATTGAGTCTGAAGGAAGGATTTCCAGCTTCTGTGTTTCCAAAGAAATCTTCAGATTCACTTTCTTCCATCATAGCACCTACTAATACACCAACAGTTTCTTGTAAGAATTTAAGTTCAGTTTGAAGTTCATCAATAGTCTGTTGTAATTTTTTTATTTCATCCGAATTTTTTGACACTTTGTACCTATTTTAAAGTGCCTTATAATGTTATCTATCCTAAATTAAAATTTAGATTTTAATATGGGTAGAATTTCGAATAAGTCGCCAACTATTCCATAATCAGCTACTTTGAAAATAGGTGCGTCAGGATCTTTGTTTATTGCAGCTATACATTTGGAGCCACTCATTCCTCCTAAATGTTGTATCGCACCAGAAATTCCAATTGCAAGGTACAATTCAGGTGCTACAGTTTTTCCAGTTTGTCCAACTTGATGTGAATGAGAAACCCATCCTGCATCTACAATGGCTCGACTAGCTCCTGCAGCAGCTCCCATACTTTCAGCTAAGGGTCTAATCATTGAATCGTAATTCTCTGCATTTTCAAGTCCTCTGCCACCACTTACAACTATAGCAGCTTCAGTTAGTTCAACAGTTCCAGAACCTACATTTTCTACATCAGTTGTATTTAGGGTTGAATCAGTAATGCTTCCAGAATAATTCTCTACACTTCCAGACCAGGCTTCACCTGCAGGATATGCATTATTTCTAATTGTAGCAACCACAGTTCCACTTGGTTTTGATTTTGCAAGTACTTTACCTGCAAAATTAGGCCTCACAAATCCTTCACTACTTGCTTCAAGACAATCACCCAGATATCCGCAATTTAGTTCAGCAGCTACTCTTGGACCTAAATCTTTACCCATGGATGTAGCGCCAAGAAGTATTGTTTGAATGTCATTTTCTTTTGCCACATGGCTAGCAATAGAAGCATATTTTACAGGATCATAGTTTTCAAGGCTTGAATCATCAGCCATTATTATTTTACCAGCAGCTAATTTCATTCCAGCTTCAGAGATTCCACTTCCCATGACTAATCCAGTTACTTCTCCCATTCCTGCAGCCACAGCTGCAACTTGTTGCGAAATATTTTTTATTTCAGTTCCATCTATTTCACCAATAATTAGTACATTGCTCATATTACCTTAGCCTCCATTTTTAGCTTTTCAATTAATTTATCTACCTTTTCTTCAGTAGTTTCACCTTCAATAATTTCCCCACCATCTCTAGCCGGTGGTAAGCTCGATTCAGACGTAGAAATATCATTACTATCTATATTCTCCACATTCTTATTCTCAAAAGGTTTCCTCTTTGACATCATAATGTCTTTTAGAGCAGGGAAACGTACTTTATTCATGTCTTTTTGGCAAGTAACAACTGCAGGTGTAGCAGTTTCAACAGTTTGTAATCCACCTTCAATTTGCCTTTTAGCCTTTAAAATTCCAGCGTTGTACTCTAAACTAGTAACGCCTGAAATATTTGGCATATTTAGCATTTGTGCAACCATAGTTCCTGTTGCAGCCTGGTAATAATCAATTCCTTGGATTCCGCAAAGAACTAAATCAACATTTAATTCTTTAATTGCATCTGACAAAATTTTAGCATTTGCAAGGGGCTTATCTCCTTTGTATCCATTTTGCCTTAAGACAATAATCTCATCAGCTCCTATTGCTAACATTTTCCTCAAATCAGTATCTATGCTATTATCTTCCGAGAATAAGCTTAATAGTGTAACTTTACCACCCTCCGCTTCTTTGAATTGGACTGCTTGTTCAACAGCAAATTCATCGTATGGATTTACCATATATTTGAAATTCTGGTCACTAAGTTCCCCAGCATTTACTTCTAGCTTTGATTCGGTATCTGGTACCATTTTGATTAATACAGCTATGTTCATTTTATGCCTCTAGATTTTCTAACATTATTTCAGATATGTCTTTCACAGTTCTCTGTTCCTCACCTAATGTTTTCAAGCCATCGCTCATCATAGTCATACAGAAGGGACAGCCTACTGCAACGCAGTCTGCACCGGTATTTACAGCTTCCTTCGCCCGTATTTCATTGACTCTTTTATCAGCCTCTTCTTCCATCCAAATTCGAGCACCTCCGCCTCCACAACAAAACGATTTTTCTCTAGAACGTTCCATTTCAATCAGATCTCCACCAATTGCTTCTCTTGGAGCTTCAGTTTCACCACCAATACGGCCCAAATAGCAAGGATCATGAAATGTAACCTTATCTCCATAATCTTTTATTTTTAGTTTTTCTTTTTGCTTCAATTCATTAAGAACTTGTGAATGATGGTAAACTTCGTATTTTCCACCATACTTTTCATATTCTTTTCCAATAGTATGGAAACAATGCGGACATGCAGTAATTACTTTTAAAGTTCCTAGTGAATTCATATTTTCAACATTCATTTCAGCCATCATTTGGAATAGGAATTCATTTCCAGCTCTTCTTGCAGGGTCACCATTACACATTTCCATTTCGCCCATAATTGCGAAATCAACACCAGCTTCTTTCAGTAGTTTTGCAGTAGCTCTTGAAACATTTTTATTTCTTTCATCGAAGGAACCTGCACATCCTACATAAAACAAGTATTCTGCAGGCTCTCCTATTTTCAAGTCTAATCCTTCAGCCCAATCAGCTCTTGTATGTGCACCGAGTCCCCAAGGATTTGAATTTCTTTCTAAATTGTTAAACAGATTTTGCAATTCTTCAGGAAACTCTGAGGCTTCCATGACTAAGTGACGTCTTGTGTCAGTTAATTTAGGCACATGTTCAATATGTACTGGACAAGCATTCACACATGCATAACAAGTAGTACATGCCCAAATAGCTTCAGGACTAAATCTGTCAACGATGGTTTCTTCAGGAGCTTCACCAGCTAATAGCAGATTTCCATGTTCTTTTCCATAATTTTTAACATCCATTATAATTTGCATTGGATTTAATTCTTTTCCACTGTTATATGCTGGGCAAACATCTTGGCATCTTGCACATGCAGTACATGCCCATCCGTCAGACAGTTGTCTCCATGTAAAATCTTCAAATTTATTGACACCTAATGTTAAGTTTTCAAAATCTAAATCATCGGTTTTAACAGCAACATCATCATCGTCTACTTGTAACGGAAGCATAGTTCCCATTTTTTCGTGATCTTGAAACATAACATTAGGGATAGTTCCAATTAAATGTGAATGTTTAGTTTGTGGTATTTCAATTAAAAATCCCCCAATCAAAATCATGTGCAACCAATAACTTACGTCAACAATTGTTTGCAGAGTATTCACATCAATATTTTGCATTTGCATGGCGAAAAGCACTCCAATAGGTTCCCAATAATTATAATGACTTTCATCACCAAGCATATATCCAGCTTCAACTATAAAAGCTGTAATTACAATACCTAGTATTGCAAATAGTATTAGAACACCTTCCATACTAGTCCCTTTTAATTTTTCAGGCCTTATGATAATTCTTCTGTACAATGCAGCAAGGATACCGATTCCAGCCATTAAATAACCCAAATCTACTATAAAATTCCAGATATTTTCTAAATAAATCATTCCTAGAAACTCAGCAAACAATCCTCCAGTTCCTAAATCAATCACATCACTAACAAGCATAAGAAATCCCCAGAAAATTAATGCATGTGCATATCCAGCTACTTTGTCCTCTACAACTTTTCTTTGACCTAGCCAATCAGTTAGGAATTCTTTCATTCTTTGCTTCCAAGAATTAAACCTGTCGTCATCTTTTCCTAGTCTAATTAATTTTATAATAAATCCAACTTGGTAAACGTGAGCGCCAATTGCAATAAATGACCAAATAAGCAAGTAGATATACCAGCTAATTCCAAAATAATCATGAAAAGGCGTCATTGTCTTTTATCTTCTAGGCTCCTACCATATTTAAGAATCTCCCAAATCTATACTTATTTTGAATTCAGCTCCATCATTAACGTTTAATTCTTTTCTAAGGAATACAGGAGATATAATCTCTACAACTTTTTTATAATGAGTACGTTTTGGTGAAATTATGGCACAGTTTTCTATAATTTTACCTTTATTTTCGAGAGTACATTTGAATACCCAAGCTTTGCCAAAAGTTCTCCCTTCCTCTTCAAATCCTTCAATTAGTATTCCTTCAGCAGCTTTCATGGCTTCAATTTTTGGAACTTCATTATCATCCAATCTGAGGTTAAAGGTGCCTTTGTAAGGTTCCCATTTTAATTTTTTATTAAATTGTTCCATATATCCTTCTTTAGATATATAATATCCACCTTCACCAAGTCCAGTTTCTAATGTTCCAACCATTTTAACATTCTTTTCAGTTCCAAATATCAATCCATATTCAGTAAATTCTTTTCGTAAGATTGCAATACCTTTTTCATTAATATTCACAATCTGACCACCTTGTGCATACTTTTTTTGAATATAATCTTTCTTTTCAAGATCAATGATGTGTCTCGAAGCAGATTGTTGGCTAATTTTTAATTTCATAGCCAATTCAGTAGAAGAGATATGTACAGAATGTCTAGTCCCTCCTTGTAGTGCCAGTATTTTCAAGGTTTTAAGCAGAATAGGTCTCATAGATGTACAATACGTAACTCATGTTTCAGAGGTTACTATTTTATGAGTACTTAAGAGCCTTATTAATAGGTATTTCATATTTCTTTTATATAGGAAATGGAGTATTTTATTCGGCAATTTATTAATCAATTAGCTTTTAATACTCATCTTCCTACGAATGGAAAGGTGTAATTTGACATGAACACAAACAAAGTACAAGTTTTTGTTTTTGCCATGCTCTTCGTTGTCGGTGCTTTCACTGGCTGTGTTGATGAGGATGACGAAACAACAACCGACAATACGATCAAAATTGGATTCTTGAATCCAATTACTGGTCCGCTAGAGCCTGATGCGCCAGGTTTCAAATGGGGTGCAGATCAAGCAATAAGTGACTTGAGCGCACTATATCCAGATGAAACTTTTGAGCTCGTAGAGCTTGATTCTGGTTGCAGTGGAGACGTTGCAGGACCTGCAGCACAAACATTAGTTGACTCTGGTGTAGTTGCAGTAGTCGGAGCAGCTTGCTCTGGAGCTTCAATGGCCGCAAACGCAGTATTGGCTGCAGCAGGAATTCCAATGATTTCCTACGCCAGTACAAACCCAGGTCTAAGTGACGAAGCCCAGTATCCACATTTCTATCGTAACGTTCCTAGCGACGCAATTCAAGGTCCAGCTGGAGCAGCTATGATGGCTGATGCAGGAGTAACAAACGAAAGTTTGGCTATCTTGCACATGACTAATGATTACGGATCTGGATTAGCAGATTCAATCAAAGCAGCATGGGAAGAAAATGGTAAACTATGTTCTGCAGGAATGCAAGGATATGAAGAAACCACAACTAATTTCGATGCAATGGTTGCAAATGTAACTGATGCTTCAGACTGTAATGCAGTCTACCTATCATCTTACATTACAGATGGAGCAGGAATCCTTGAAGCTCTGGCTGAAGCCGGATTTACCGGACATGTTTTCGGTGGAGATGGGCCAGCAGGTATCGGTCTTTTTGATAAATTGACAGATAATGCTACAGCAGTAAACTTCACAGTATCAGCACCACGTGCAGGTACAACCTATGGAGATTTCGAATCTCGATATGATGCAAACGCAGCAGATGTTGGCAGTATCAAAACATATGTTTTGACAGCTTACGATGCTACTATGATCATTGGAAAAGCAGCAATGACTGACGGAACAATGGTTGCAGGTATCGAGTCTGTTGGAACAAACTACGAAGGAGCTTCCGGTATCATCAATTTCCTTTCAAACGGAGATATTGGTGGTAATGGATACGATTTCTGTACCTACGGTGGAGACGATGCAGCAGGAACATACACTTGCAGCAAGTTCTGGACCGCAGAGAACGGAGTCGAGTCAGCATAGAGAAAATCCAAATTTAATTTGGAAAACGTAAGAGCGCTGCAGCAGGCTCTCAGAGTCTGCTGTGGTGTCATACCCGTTCTTTTAGGGATTTATTTTTAAGTCGGCTTTTGCTAGGAGCGTGTAGTTAGGTTTAATATGATAAAAGCTGACATAATCAATTATTGGAACTCGCTTTCAGTCCTCGTTCAAAGGCTAATAATTGTATTTTTATTTTTTTTGGATTCTTACATTGGTCTAATTCATCAGCGAGGCATTCTAAATTTTATTGATTTAATATTATTAGGCAATCTTCCTCCTGATTTTGTATGGTTACTTCAAACATTTCAAATGATATGCATGGGCTTTTTCCTTGTTAAGATATTATTTGATAACGTCCCCCCTTCTCGTTTACGAACAGTTGCAATGTGTTTATCGCCCTTTCTCCTGGTATTGCACGTTATTCTTTCTATTCACATTTTGATGCTTGGTCAAGGGTTAGTAGCAAACCTTACATTCAATATGGGTACAATAGCAATATCAACACTTACGTGGTCATCAACTTACCTTGCTATCGCAGTAGGTTGCACGTTAACGTACAGCGTTCAGAGGTATGGCAATTTTGCTCAAAGTGAGTTTTTCATGTTGGGAATGTATGTTGCGATTGCATTCATGTGGACGGATTTGTTGTTTCCAATCAGTGAAGCTCCATCAGATGGAACTTTGGTGTGGTCATTATTTGCATATGTTGTAATTGGTGCTTTCATATTAACGGGTATAGCTGGCGTTATAATCGATCGCTTAGTATTCAAAGGGTTTAGAGATAGTAAATCGTCATCTGATGTAATGATGATAGCTTCTTTAGGCGTTGCTATGATTTTGAGATCTTTAATTTATTTGCGTTTTGGGTCTAATACGAAACGTTTTGTACCAGATAAAGACTGGATGTCTAGTGAACAGCGATGGGAGATTTCTACATATACAGCTAAAATTAATTTAGGAAATATAAATTGGCCAGTCATTGAAGAGAGTACAGCAAATTATGCATACAATAATGCCTTTTTACCTATTATAATTTTTATCAGTGTATTTCTTCTAGTTTTACTTCTTAATTATACTCGGTTAGGCCGCAGAATGAGAGCTGTTGCAGATAATCCTGAGCTTGCAGCCAGTAGTGGAATTAATGTAGAACGTGTTCAGATGACGAGTGCATTTTTGTCTGCCGGAATATCTGGAGTAGGAGGGGCTGTGTTTGGTCTAACAGTATTATTTAGTCCGCAGACTGCATTTACTCTTCTCTTACCTGCGTTTGCAGTGATAGTTTTGGGTACTATAGGTTCAGTTCAAGGAGCCATTGTAGCCTCACTTATCATCGGTTTTGTACGGGCAATATCTGAGCCAGTATTATCTGGGATTGGTAATCCATTAGAACGAACAAACTATTTTGCACTGGCTGGAGTTACTCCTTATGCCATCATTATAGCAATTTTGCTTATTATGCCCGAAGGTATAGGTAAGGCATATGAAGAATGGAATATTGAGAGAATACGAAAAAGGGCAGTTTCTAAAAGAAAGTCAAGTAACGAGAGTTCAGCAGTCTTAGGATTCCTATTTGGATGGGCTGGAGCTCACCATATCTCTCAAGGTAGAACTTCACGTGGTTTTTCAATGTTACTTATTACGACATGTTCTTATGCTTTAGGAAAGGCATTAACTTTTATTCACGACAATTCATTCGCTGGAAAGGGTTCTTTGACTGCACCAGAAGGCCTCAGTTCGAGTATGCATGATGATTGGCTATCTGTTGTTAAAAGAGAACAAACAGTGATTGAATTTCTTGGTTTTTTTGGAGAGATATTTTGGCCTTGGATTCCAATTTTTCTTTGGTTTTTCGCAATCTATGAATCTTACTTAATATTCAATGGTAAATATTTTGATTTAGTACAAGAGCCTAAAGCTAAAATTATTGATACTGTAGATTATTATTCCATCTCTATCTCAGAATGGTTTGTATCTATCCGTAGCAGAGCCACTCCAAATTACACGAAAAGCAAGGCATATCAGAAGTTTAGCGACTTTCTAACTTCAGTTAATACTTACTTTTCTAAGGTTAATTTATTGTTTGTAGAAAATTTTTCAAAGCTGTCTTCTAGTTTTTACGAAATGGTTGATGCCAAGCATGGCAAAGAGTCAGAGAAAGGTTCTCTAGCTTTGTTTTTGGTATTTTTATTTATTTTGATTTTTGTTGTCAGTTGGCTCCCATCGGTAAACGATTTTACTAAACTTCTTCAAATTTCAAATTTCTTGATCACACTTGCAATATTTTTGCTCTTAGCCTTTTCTTTGAATATTCACACAGGTATGACTGGACTTGTTAATTTCGGGATAATTTTCTTTGTCGCATTAGGAGCAATAGTCGTCGGAGTTTTAACAACATCTAGTGATGCGTTTGGATATAATTGGAATATTTTTCCTGCACTCGTATTAGCAGTTATTGTAGGTGGTTTTTTCGGATGGTTATTGGCATACCCCACAGCTAGATTGAGGACAGATTACTTTGCGATTATTACAATCTCATTAGGCGAAATTTTAAGAATATTACTAATGGGCGAACCTCTTTTGCGAGTAGGTGGCAATGCTTCAGCTATTGGTATTCAATCGTATCCTTTGCCTTTCCAGGAGTGGTGGTTCTGTGGTTCTGAAACTCCGGTTTCTTCAACAGGAACTAAATATTCACCATTGGCATGTTCCTCAGATCCAGAAATAGATAGTATGGCTCGAAGAGTTGCAGAACTTCTAGAAGTGGTGAACATTGATTTAGATGGTAGAGCTGCACCTTACATGTTACTTCTTTCTGTATTGGGAATAGTAAGTGCATTAATTGTTTGGAAATTTCTGGATATTCTTTTTAGTTCTCCTTGGGGTAGAATTTTACGGTCTATTAGGGAAGATGAAGAGGTAGCACAACATCATGGTCATGATATTTTTTCTCATAAAGCCAGAAGCTTAGCTTTGGGTGGAGCAATTGCAGCTTTGGCAGGTGCATTTTGGGCTTGGAAGCTTACTGGTTTCCAGCCTAGTTTCATGTCTCCTGCTAAATCTACGTTTTTGGTTTGGGCGGCCTTCATTATTGGCGGTGCAGGAAATAACAAGGGAATGCTTATTGGTGCAATGATTATTACACTGACCGAATTCTTCTTTAATGTTTTAGTTGCAGCTCAAGGAAGCTCAACGCTTCCTCTAGCAGATACAGCAGCAGCAATTGATGAGAAATTTATTTGGATGGTCACTTCACCTTTGGAGGTTGCCATTTTACTTTTGCCATTTTCATTAGTATTTTTACTTTTAAGAAAGCATAGTATTTCTGAATCTCTATTCTGGTTTGCATTTATTTTCATGGTTTGCCATTATCTTTTCGATCAGCGCTCAATAGATTTAGTGTTTCCTGAAGTCCTAGGAGGAATACAGGCTAAAATGACTTATGTCAAATTGATGCTCATAGGTTTATTGATTATGTTATCACTAAAGCATAATCCGAAAGGTTTGCTTCCGGAGGTGCCTTACAGACCTGAACGACCTACAGTTTCTACAAATATATCTGAATCTGAAGTTATTGCAGCCATTCCAAATTATGAAGAGTCAAATGATGAGGAGGTGAGCAATCTAGATGAATAAAATTTTGAAGGTTGATAAACTAAGAAAGGAATTTGGGGGGCTTGTAGCTGTCAAAGATGTTTCTTTTCAGGTAAATGAGGGAGAATTTATTGGATTAATAGGCCCTAACGGTTGTGGGAAGTCTACAACTTTCAATTGTATAAGTGGTTCTCTCGCACAAACTTCAGGAAAGGTAAACTTTTTTGATACAGATATTTCAAATTTAAGGCCTGATGAAATTCAAAAGATAGGAATGACACGAACATTTCAACATACAAGATTATGGCGTGAAATGACTGTAATTGAAAATCTCCTCGTACCTCCTAGAAATCAATTTAGCCCTAGTATTTGGAAATCTATTTGGGAAGGTAGGAAAAATATGAATGAGATGGATCGCCTCTCTAGAGCCTACGAAGTGTTAGAGCAGTTAGAGATTCCTCATATGTCTAATAATCTTGCAAGTGAATTGTCAGGAGGTCAAAGTAAATTAGTTGATATTGGGCGCTCCATGATGGGAGATCCTAAATTATTACTTCTTGATGAGCCAGTAGCTGGAGTCGCGGGTCCTTTGGCTATGAAAATATTTTCTAATCTTAGGAAATTAGTAGATGACACAGGAATTTCGGTTTTGATTATAGAGCATAATATGGATTTTATTCTACGACAAGGAGTTGATCGTATTGTAGTTATGAATGAGGGTGAAGTTCTAATGGTTGGTTCACCAGAGGAGGTTAGGGGAAGCAAAGAAGTAATTTCAGCTTATTTGGGTTCTTCAGAAGATTGGGAATGGGAAAAGCTAGCACAGGAGGATAAATAATGACTAAATGGCTTGATGTTAAGAATGTCAAAGGAGGTTATGGTTCAGTAAAAATCATACATGGGATTGATATTTATGTCAATGAGGGAGAGTTTGTCACTATCATTGGACCAAATGGTTGTGGTAAATCTACATTAATTAAAATTATTTTTGGAATAGCCACCCATTATAGTGGAACAATTAAACATAAAGGTATCGAAGTTTCGGGTTGGAGGACCGACCAACTAGCTCAGAGAGGTATTGCATATGTTCCACAGGTGGACAACGTCTTCCCATCTCTTTCTGTAGAGGAAAATTTACAGATGGGTGGAAATTCACTATCATCCAGTGTTTTGAATGAAAGAATAGGGCATGCACTAGACATGTTTCCAGATTTGCGCCATAGAACACACGATCTTGCAGCATCCCTTTCAGGCGGTGAAAGGCAAATGCTCGCTATTGGTCGAGCTTTAATTAATAAACCTGATTTTTTATTATTAGATGAACCTACTGCAGCTCTAAGTCCTCTTTACCAACAACAAATTATTGAGCGAATTGATGCACTTAGAGAAGTAGGTATAACCGTTTTAATCGTGGAGCAAAATGCAAGATTATCACTAGCTAGATCAGATAGAGGATATATTATCTCTAATGGTGAGGTAGTTCATACTGGAGATGCTAGCGATATCTTGAATGATCCAGATATTAATGAATATTTCTTAGGAACCAAAGAGGATTAATTTTTTTCAATGTCTCAGGAAAGTACCTATAATTCTAGATTAATCTATATCTTGATGTTTTTGGTTTCATTTTTTTGGGGGTTAGCATGGCCAGTAGGAAGAATGCTTGCTACAGATTTATTAGATTATCCTTATTCTGTAATGTTTTTTAGATATTTGTTTGCAGTTCCTGTCTTATTTGGTTGGCTTTGGTTTAAGGAAGGTAATGTAGTCCCTTTGAAAAGGGATTATAATTATTTGTTATTATTAGCATTTACCTCTGT
>PBGF01000006.1 GCA_002718915.1 Methanobacteriota archaeon
AAGTCATCCACATCTAGGTTTGATCCATGCTCAGCTACAAATCTTCCATCACGTAATTCTAAACTGCGGTCACAAAATGCAGCTACTTCATCACTGTGTGTTACAATTAAAAATGCAACACCTTTTTCCTTATGCAATTTACCAAATAATTCAAGTACTTCTCTGCTTGTTATAGGATCTAAAGCGCCAGTAGGTTCATCTGCCAAAATTAATTTAGGATTTGTTACCAATGCTCTTGCAATGGCAACTCTTTGTTGTTCACCTCCAGAAAGCGTTTCAGGCATACTATTAACTCGTTCTTCTAGACCAAGTTCTACCAAAATTTCCATAGCTTTTCTTTTTGCTTCAGAGGGCCTTACGTCTTTGTGTCGTAGAGCTTGAGCCACATTATCAATAGCGCTAAGGTCTGGAAGCAGATTTCCTTCTTGGAAAATAAAAGAAACAGTCTCTTGCCTCATCTTTACTAATTCAAGACCTGTTCTCCTAGTGGTTGATTTTCCATTAAGAATAACTCCTCCTGCCGAAGGTTTCATCAATACTCCGAGACATTTCAATAGTGTAGACTTTCCAGAACCAGAAGGGCCCACTATAGCGACCGCTTCTCCCTTTTTTACAGATACGTTTAATCCTCTTAGAGCTACAACATTTCCATCTTCAGCTGTAGATGAATATACGTGATACAGTGCTATTGCTTGAAGAATGGCATCTTTATCAATCTTATCGTCCATCATTTCTTCAGTGAACTTCAGAGCTTCAATTTCTTCATTAGAATCATTCTCTTCTTTGCCTTGCCCTGTCGTGTGATCGAATAATTTTTCAGACATCTTATTCCCCCTTAAGAACTACGGCTAAATCAGCTCGTAAAGCTCTCCTAGTAGTAAATACCAAAGCTATGACAACTACGGCCATAACTCCTAAGGTAACTTGTGTTATAACCCACCAAGGCCATTGTAATATTCTCGTAATTACAGCCTCTTCACCAGTTCCTGAAAATAACTGGAATAAGAAACCAAATATGTTGAAGAATCCGTTAAATGCAAGAGCTAATCCCATTCCTAAAATAACTCCTAGAATCATTGAAAAGAAGACTATTGAGAGTATCTCGAAGAGTACAAGCCTAATTATTTGGTTAGGACTTGCACCTATAGCTTGCAGTATGGCTAATTCCTTTTTCTTTTGATTTAATACAAGTGATAAGAATACAAAAGCTGAAGCTATTGCTGCAGCACTTGCCACGAGATACTGGAGTGTAAAGAGCCCCTGAGTTCCAAATATAATTCCTCCGTTTCTTTCTACATTCTCATGTGAAGTTTCCCAATCATCGGCACCTTCAAATCTAGAATCTGCAGCAATTAATAGAGCTAGAACTTGTAAATCTTCATTGCTTAATCCATCTACGTCTACTATCCAAGTAGTTGCCCTTAAGTCATTTACGAATTGATTTCCTACCAAGTCCCTGTAAGCCAGTTCATTAATTATCAAATAGTTATTCATTTCATTTGTTGCTACACCAGGAATGAATTCGTGAGTTCCAATGTATCTTATTGAGGTTTGATATGAAGTCACTTGTACTTCAAAAGCTGCCGGGAAGTAGACTGGCAATATTAGAGGTGTAGGATTTTCACTAAATCCAGTTTCACAATTATTACTTTCATTTTGGTCACTTCCATCAGGGCATGTTGCTCCTTCAAAGTTAGGAGAAGTTAGGTTAACAGGGTAATACGAAAAAGCTCCTGAAAGGTTTGCATCTGTAAAGTCGATATTAGCAATGTTATCTGAAGTTACAACAAATATAGTATTAGTTAAGCTAGCTCCAGTAAAATTAGCTTCTCTAAGATTTACGTTGAAAAACAATGATTCGTCCAAATTCGAATTAGCAAAATTTACACCTGATAAATCTGCATTAGAGAAATCAGTTCTAGAAAAATTTCTATTACTTAAATCTTGATCTGACAAATCTACGTTTGACCAGTTTCTATCCATAATGTTTGTATAATATTCAAAAGCTTCTTCTACGGTCATGGTAGAGTTTGGATCAATGTCAGTCGGGATGAATTCAGTTTTTTCCCAAGTAAAATTTACTACTTCGGATTCTTTATCTCTTGAATTATACAAGACATCATTTGAATCACCAAATCTTCCGGATCCATCTAAATCAAGTGCGAAAGCCATGTCAGGTCCAGCCGAAAAGCCTCCATTTTCATACGCAGATACAGCTTCAGCAATATCTTTTCCAGGTATTGCTTGTGGGAACCACTTTAGTACATCCCCACTTCCATTCATCAAAACGTAAGCGTTGGCATCAGTGCCATCATCAGATTCCAGAGATATCATAGGTACTGTCAGCGCTTTAACAGTAATATCTTTGGAGCTGATGTTTACTACAGCTTCTTCAATTTCACTAGAAGTCATAGGTTCAGTGGAGTAAATCTTAATGTCACTACCAATTTGTAAGTCAGCAGTACGCTCATCCACTAGAGAACCTGTATATCCTTGGACCGCTGCGAGAGTAACAATTGATAACGTTAAAAGCATGATAAGAGATAGTCTTGTTGTAGATTCACTAGAACCGGTATTCTGTAGACCTCGCTTCACATCAGATAGTAATGGCGTTCTTTTGAAGAAGAAAAGCATTATCTTTGGCCCGTAGGCGCCCAGTCTAGAGAGCAGAAGAGCTCCCCCTATCCAAAGCATGAAAGGCCCAAAGATATTAACTAATCCTCCTAAAAACCAATTACTGATTATCCCAGTTCCTCCGGTTGTTAACTCCTGATATGTATCAATTGCCCCTAGAGTCCCTACGAAAAGCATTAAGACGTGTAGCCATGTTTTAGGCTTTCCAGATTGTGCAGTTTTCTTTACTCCCTCATCAATTTCCATTTCAAGGAATTTCTGAGTTCGAGATCTTCCAAATAATAATGCTAATCCAAGCGTGGCTAAAATTGTGAAAAAGGTAGCCCCAAGGCTCAGAACTGGATTTATGTCCACATCTAAGCTTTCAAATTGCATGAAGCCTACGCTTGACAAAATAATTGGAACTGAAAAGAATGCTAAAATATAACCTGCAATCCACGCGACTGAGGATATAATAAACAGTTCAAAAAGTACCATACCTTTCAATTTGTCTGCTGTTGCGCCTATTGATCTATGGATACTTATCTCTCTTCTTCGCTGCTCTAATGAAAGCTCTAATCCATAGATTAGTAAGTATAATGAAAGAATGACTACAGGTATCATCAAAATATAATCAAAGACTTGTACGAATCCCAGAACAAATTCAAGCCATAAAATAGTTCCACTAATTATATCAACATAAAATATTTTTACATTCCCATTGTCATAAGTCTCTCTTTGCATATCATTTGAGATTACATCTAACCAGTCCTCAGCAGCAGAAATAGAGGAGGTTGGTAGGAGACTTCGATCTACCGTTATTCCTAAGTAAACATGATCTTTATCAATCAAAGTAATTTGCTGTTCTTCGCTCAGTAAAGTCCAAGTAGTGTATATCGGATTTGCAGCAAGAACAGGATTTCCTTGAGGCCATGGTTCATAAATTCCTAAAATAGTGACATTTTCTAGTGACATTTTTACTTGACAATACATCAGTCTGTATTCTTCACCTTGTATTATCTCACCAGGGCAATCTTCATCTTCCATTACTCCAGGAAGACTTCTTTCGTAAGTGTACGTGAACGTTAAAGTATCAATATTATCTCCTACTTCAGCGCTAGCTGCAGACGCAATATCTAAAGGAATGTAAATTCCTCTTTGACTGTTAACCTCTTCGTGAGTTTTCCATTCTCCCATCTCGTAAATTATATTTTCAGATAAGCGTTCAGCAAGTACTCCGTCAAAGGCTTCAGGACCCAGGAAGGAAATTGCTCTTACATTTACTACAGGAGGTCCAGTTGTGTATTCATAATCCCATAAATCTTCTGTGTCCCATTTTCTATCAAGATTAGAAGTTTCAATTTTTTCCATGAATAATGGAGATGCATAAAATGCAGCATCATTGCCCCAACTAATCTCACTGTGAAGTCCACTCTTACCTAAAACTAGAGTACAATCATTGAATTCTTTTCTCAAGACAACTTCATCACACATTTGTTGGAGTACAGCAGTGTCATTTGTCCAACCAGATGCTCCTTGTTCAGGAGCCGATTTAAATTCTATTTTTGAATCAAAAACAGTTTGTTCTATCGATTCTTCAAGGAAAGCTTGTGAAAGTCCTACTCCATAAATCAATACAAGAGTAATTACTAAACTTGCTAGGAAAACACCTGCAAATACAGCCAAACCTCTTTCCTTATCTCTCCATGAAGTGAGTGTCGCTATTCTTAGATTGTCAGGTAAATCTAAAAATCTTTTCTGTAATCCTAAGAATCTTTTCTTCCACACAGTTATTGAGAAAAACCATGAGAGCCAACTAACTTCAGAATTACTCATTCTTCTTCCTCCTCATCTTTGATTCCCCAAGCAGATTTAATATCACTAGCTGCCACTACTCCATCTTTCATCAGTAACATTCTATCAGCTTGGCTAGCAAGATTTGGATCGTGTGTAACCATCAATACTGAAATTGGATTTTCTCCTTTAGTTAATATTTTGAATAACTTCATTATGTCGTTTCCACTTTCAGCATCCAAGTTTCCAGTAGGTTCATCAGCTAGTAATAGTGGTCTAGAACCTGCAATAGCTCTAGCAACGGCAACTCTTTGTCGTTGTCCTCCTGAAAGTTGTTCAGCACCGAAATTAATTCTATCACCCAAGCCTACTTTGGTAAGAGCGGAATTTGCTTTTTCTTCAGCATCATTTTGTTCCATACCTGCAATTTCAAGCGCCATTGCAACATTGTCAATTGCAGTTAAATGTTCTACTAAGTGAAAATCTTGAAAAATCCATCCTACACCATTTCTTCTAACATTTACAACTTTGTTTGGGGACTTTGTACCGTAAGTGAATTTATTTGATATATGATTTACATCTTCTAATTCAATTTCTCCCTCATCTCCTGGTAATAATCCTCCAATGATATTTAGTAAAGTGGATTTTCCACAGCCTGAAGGCCCCATTAGAGCTACTAGTTCGCCTCTCTTGATTTCTAAATTTATCCCTTTCAAAACTTCAATTCTTGTATTGAAAGCCTTAGAACCAAAACCTTTCTTTAAATCCTTGACTTCTAATAATTGCATTAATACCAGTAATTTTCGATGTGAGTAGTTCTATAAAAATGTATTTCAGATTTTTTATTTAAATTTCTTTTGTTTGAACCTTTTTTGCCAATTTTTGAGTATATTCACTTATTGCTTGTTCCATACTCAAATCACCTACAAGGATATTATTTGCAGTTTCTTTGTCAACAGTAATAAGCCCTTTAGATAATCTCCGAGATTGTTTTTGTATCCATGCTATCTCACCATCTTTTGGTATATATTCGCTAGGTTTCTTTTCATTCCCAAATCGAGATCCTATCCTTATAGCAGCTTCAATATGGCTTCCACTTCCACTTCTTCGTTCATCCACAAATATAATTTTGTCACTAAACATGTGGATGGCTTGTTCAATCATATTTCTGTGTGGTGGACTTCCAATTCCTACTTTTATTTGCTCAATACCTATTTCTCTTTCTATTGATTGAATAGTTTTTGACATTTGGTTTATGTTGTTAAATTCTTTACAAAAGAGAACATGATTTTTTGATAAAGCTGCAACACCACAAATTCCTCCAGGATCTATGCCTATTGTCAAATTTTTTTTATTGTAATAGACAGATCTTATTTTTAGTTCTAATATGTCTAAATTATCAGCAATAGTATGGGGAATTATGCAATTTTCTAGATGTTTATCACTTACAATTATATCCACTTCATAATCATAGTTAGGAATTTTCTTTAGATGTTTTAGATTAAACTCAGAATTTTTTATTTTACGTGTTATTTTATTTAGTAATGAAAAGTTATTAACGAGAATTCCAACTCTCATGGTTTTGTCCATTTTAGGCTAATCCAATAATCTCCGTAAGTTAAGACAATTATCTTGTTTACTCCATGCCCTACACGAATCATTCGAGCAACATCCAACCAATTATGATTTTTTTCTGTTATGTGAATTAGCCATGGGGCATGTTCTGATTCATAGTTGTACACTCTATAATGAGTTCCAAATTTTAGCCCTGAATTAACTTGATACCCTTTATCAATTAATTCTTTCATCTTTGGATCATTGTTTGAGTTCTCTATACCTTTTTTTAATTTGGTTTCAGGCCATTGAACCAAATCAGCTATATAGTAAACAACATCACCTTCATTATCTACAATTGCAATTTGGGTTCTTCTTTCTAAATCTGTCTCTAGGTCTTCAATTACTTTGGTAAAATTTATATTATTTTGGAAATTATAGCAATAAACTATTGCGGAAGCTGAGTTTTTTGTTGAAGTATTTCTATCATAAAGTCTTAATCCTTTTTCATCCGATTTCACAATTAGTCCACGTTCTTTTAAATCTCTGTATGTGTAATATTCCAAGTTATTTTCTTTGAAATCATTGATTTCTTCCTTAGATAATATTATGTCTTTTCTGTCGTTGGAATATAGTGCTTCATAGCTCGTTAAGAGTAAATCACCTCCGCTTTGTGGAGTTCCTGTATTTCCTTTGTTGTATATTTGAGCAGCTATTTTCTTGTCTGTTACAATTATGTCACTATCAATTCTTTTGTAAGTCAGACCTTCACCCCTTTCAACAATTTAACTTTTCCAGCATCACTTAGCATTCTTGCATTGTATATAGGAATTGATTCAATATCTCCATTTTTCAGAGTATAATTTTTAGCATCCATACCTGTAAAAGTAGGTAAGTCTTCGAGTACTTTAACATCTAGATATTCAGAATTATCAGTTTTATTTTCAGTTTTAACTTCAGGTTTCTTTTCTACTTCAACTTTAGGTTTCTCTACGACTTTCACTTCGGGCTTCTTAGTAATTTTCTCAGGAATAAATTCAAAATCTGTATTTAGAAGTGTATTTTCACGATGTTTTTCAATTACGGAACAAATAGATTCTAAATATTCACTTTCGTTAGGATGTACATTATCTGTGTTTGGATTTTGGCCATTTACTTTTTCTCTTGCCAAATCAGTCAGTTTTCTTTCACGAAGTTTGTGTAGTTCTAGTTTCAGATCCATTAATTTCCTCATGTCAGAATTACTTTTTTCCAGTCTTTTTATATTATCTTTGGAATCTGCAATAACTTTTTTAATTTGGTTCTCTAAATCTTTTACTTGTACATAGAATTTAGTAGACATTTTTGTTAATCTACCTTCCTTTCTCTCTTTTAATGTTTGAACTCTCAAGTCTCTGAGAGTCAACAATTGAGTAACCATTATTTTCCCATTTTGAAAGCCTAATAAGAATCTTTGCCAGTAAAAGTCTTTTATCTACACATTTAATTGAGAGCCATGAAGAAATGCCCAGTCTGTGCAGTAGAGGTGGAAGATACAGCACCATTTTGTAATATTTGTGGGGTTAATTTAGCAGGAGCTAAAGATGTAGGTCCCTCTCAAGTAGAGACTCCGGTAACTAAGGAAGAAGCTTCTTCCAATGTTTCTTCAGTTTCAACAGTGCCTCCAGTTTCTACTGGGCGAACTAAATCAAGTTTTTATTTGCCAGCATTACAATTCTTACTAGCAGTAGCTTTACTGGGATTAGTCCTTTACTATACTACTGCAGATGTTCCTAATCCAGACACAGTGATAAATGAAGGAACAGTTACTGAGGAGAATTTGAGTAATTATACTTCATACAATGAACCATTAACTTGTCCAGGATGGTCTGAGGCCATTACAAAAGGTAATGATAATGGTTGTCCATTAATTCTTAATTCTGATTGGGATACAAGTAGTTTCAATGTTCAAAAACAAGAGTATCAAACTATTTTAGGACTTACCGTTTTGATGGGTCTTTGTGTATTAGTTCAAGCACGTAGAATAAGTGATAGTAACATTATGGCTCCATTATTTTTAATGTTGATTATAATTGGAATTGTATATCTTTTCATGGGTCGTGATCAGGAGCCGCTCGAGGGCTTTGAGACTACTTTGGGTGCCACAGCAGGTATTGTGATTATAGTTGTATCATACATAGTATTCCTTTATGCAGTTACAGGTAAAGACATAAGTGAGGCACCATTGTCTACCATTTATTCTTTTATCGGTGCAGGTTCTTTAGTTTTTGCAGCACTACATCATAATTGGGTAAGAGGACCTTGGTTATCCTGTAGTAAGTCTGTAAAAAGTTTTGATACTTCCCTTGCTCAAGCTTGTACTGAGGTTGGAGGCAATCAAGAATTTGTGTATATTGATTTGCAGCCAATTGAAATGTTGATATTATTGGCAGGCATTTTTGCACTCCTTCTAGGAATTGCAGGATATATTTTACAAACAATTAGACTAAAAGATATGGAAGAAGCAAAGTATTTCTTTATGATTTTAATTGGCTTATCTTTACAATTCGTTGTTGTCGTTTGGAATCTCGTAAGAAACAGTGCAAATTTTTATTTTGAACAAGGAGATATAATATTGACAGTATTATCTGTGTCAATTTCATTTGTCGGAATGTATTTATTCTATAAAAAGAGAAAATCAGAGCAAAGTATGGAAGGTTTAGCATACTTTGGTTTATTTGTATCAGGTATAGGTACTCTTTTTGCCACTATGATTGCTCCAGCATTACTTTCAGGTTCGGACGTATCTTCTCCTGAATCAACTACTGATTGGGTGATGTTTGGTTTACCATTAGTTGTGGCAGGTGGTGCAGTTTGGTATGGAATAAAATATGGTACTGAAAAATTCAGGGATAGGATGGTTGAAATGCAATTGTCAAAACCTCCAGTTTCAGATCCTTTTGATTCTGATTTTGTGCCTGAAGAAGTTAAGGAAGAAGAGCCTGATAAGGAACCGGAGCCTGTAAAATCTGGAGAGGTTTCACTCGAAGATGCAATGGATAGATTACTCTCTGAATTCCCTGAAGCAACAATAGATATCAAACCTACTGAGGATGAAAATTATGGTGTTGATTTGAATTTGAGTGAAATCGAGAAAGAGCTCAAAGAGGAATTAGCAGAGACTCCAAAAATTAGAAAGGCTATGAAGGTAGATTATAATGTAGATTATGAAGAACTGTCTAAGTTTTATTCAACAACAGAGGACACAATTAATCAAACAGTTACACATCTTAAGTCTGGAAGAAATATTATGCTTTATGGAGATCCAGGTACAGGTAAAACTGCATTAGCTAATTTGCTCTTAAGTCAAATTTGTGGAGTTAAAGAAGCCAAAGATGGTAGTATGATTCCTAATTATTCTATTGTTACTGCAAATGCTGAATGGTCTAATTTTGAGGTTATTGGAGGCATCTCTCCAGACGATTCTGGAGGTTATTTCTTTAAAGATGGATACGTTGCAGATGCAGCTAAAAATTGTGAAAAGACAATGAATGAAGACGGTAAGCCTCACTATTTAGTAATTGACGAATTTAATAGAGCAAATATTGATGAAGCGTTTGGTAAATTATTTACAGTATTTGAGTATAGGGATAAGCAAGCGCTACTTACTGCAAAAGAGACAGGAGCTGCACCATTCATGATGCCTCCTGAATTCCGTATTATTGGAACAATGAATACTCAGGATAAGAATACACTTTTCAATGTTGGTCATGCACTGATGAGACGTTTCGCGTTTGTTGAAATAGGCTTGCCAGATAGAGATGATGAATACAAACGTATGCCTACTTTTGTTTTTAATAAGTTAAATAAATTAGGTATTGCACCGGAAAGACCTGAGGACGCTGATGAGGTTGACTGGTATGCTAAGGAAATGTTTGATTTCTATGATGAGGATGGAACGATGTTTAAGGCATTTAATAAATTTATGAATTTCCTAGAAGAACAAGAGTTACCTCAATCAAGAGATGATGAAGTTGCAAGAGGCGTCAGAACCTATAGAAAGATAGGTCCTGCAGTAATAATTGATTCTATGTTGACCGTATTCAATTCGAGAGGCCAATACGATCTTGATAGGGCATTAGCAGATGTAATTAAATCCAACATTATGCCTGCTTTAGAGGGTCTTGAAAGGAATGAGTTGAAGTGTTTGATGTTGAAGGCACAGGAAGTTCTTGGGCCAACTCATGCCATTTCAGTGACTTTAGAAAAGATGGTTGATTCTCCAGGTTTGAGCGTTTTCGGTTGATATGAGTTTACCGGATGCAACAATAGATCTGAATTTACCTGCTGATCATTCAGACCATTTGGTAGAAGGTGAAAGCATATTATTGAATGTAAATGCGTTTAGACCTTTGGAGAATGTACACATAAAGTTGGGTACAGCTCGTATGGATAACCTTCCAAAGATTAGGTCTAATACAACTCATTCACAAGCATTTGAAGTTCCAGATTATATTGGAACTAACACCATTGGTTTATTCGATGAAGGAGGTAATTCAGTTTCCAATAAACTGGAAATAGTAATAGCTCCAAAAATGCTTGATTACGAAAAATTTAAGGATTTAAGAGATAATCACATACCTGATTTAGTAAAGAATTCTGGTGCTGAAGAGCCTCCGGAGGGAATGTATCCTGGAGCTACATCCTCAATTGAAGAAGAAAAGATATTATTGAATATTGAGCAATTATTAGAATTCTCAGGTAAATTGTTGAAAATAACTAATGATATTCGTAAAGGTGCCTATACTTACAAGGTGGAAGTTGAAAGAAAGACGATGAAGTCTCAGATAAGAGGGGCTGTGCGTTGGCAAAAAACGGCATTAGCAAGAGCTCAGAAAGGTACAGAATATGCTACTGCACACGTAACAGATATTAGAAAGAGGAAATGGAGTACACCGACTAATATTCTTCTTGTTAAATTTCACATGGAAGTTTTCATTGAAGCTATTTTCTTTAGAGATGAAATGGATCGTAAGGAAAGAGAGAAGAAAGCTTGGGCTGCTATTTATGGAAAAAAGGTTGAAGAACTATCAGATGAGGCAAAACTTCAGCTAGATAAATTAGATTTGGCTTGTAAAATGCACAAGCAGGTCCTTGGTGACGGTAAGTTAGCTGAATTAATCCCAATAGCTAAAAATACTAGGAAAAGTCAAAGATTGATAAACAGAGAGGCTTTGATTGAAGCTAAGACTTGGAGCCGTAATAGATCCTATCGCGAGTTGCCCCCACTATGGCGAGAATTTTTGGACGAATACCAATCTTATTATGAAGAAACTGTGCTAGTTCAAACACAAAAAATGACAGATATTTATGCACTCTGGATTCTTTGTGAAATGGCTTCAGGAATGAAATTGAGTGCTCATGCAAAATCATTGAGAGAATTTAGATCCAAGAATAAAGATATTGTTTTGAAATATGATGCACCAGGCCAAGTTCGTCATGGATGGAGCGATTCAATTATGGGTTCACTATTTGGAGAATCAGAGGAAAAGACAAATCCCGCACAGGGTTCTGGTAAACCTGAAATATTCATGACTTATCGTGGAATTAATTTTTATTTCGAAACAAAATATGATTTGGAGCAAGCTCCAAGGCAAGAGGATGTCTACAAAGTATTGGCATATATGAATAATTATGATGTTCCTTGTGGAGGTATAATTTATCCGGGTCCTCAGTTGAAAGTTTCCGTTGATGTTAGAAATAAACAAGTTATAGCGTGGATACCTTTTACATGGACAGAAAAAGCATTTGAAGTTGCACCAAATTATTTTGCTTTTATATCAGATAGAATGGCATCAATTCATTCTAGAATAGGGGAAGAAGATTTAGACAAATTTGTTGAAGAAGTTGAAAGAACTGCGTTTGAATTTTATGAAGCTATCGCAGTTCCTGGGGCTGTGGCTCCTGAAATGCCTGAATTTTTGTATAATGAGGAAGTGGAACTCGACCTTGAAGATGTAATGGAGATGGAGGAAGAAGAGGATGAAGTAGATTTGGAGACTATTGCAGAGGAGGAATCTCAAGTGAAGAAAGATAGATTGTTACAAGATATTGAAGAAGGCAATTTAGAAGAAGCTACAGATCAGGCAGGCGGTTACTCAATTTCTAAGGAGATTGCTGAGGATGAAGAGGAGGAAGAAACTGAGGAGGCTGAGGATACAAATGAGTTCCCTGAAAATATTCTTGAAGAGACAACACCTGTTCCCGAACCTCCTAGTGTAGCGGACGCAATTGTTTCTGATGATTCAGATAAGCCTCCTGAAAAGAAAATATCATTATCTATTGAAAAACTTAGAAAGATGGTTGATGAGCAGGATAAGTAGTTAATACTGTTGTTGAATAAGAAAATATGATTAAAGTAGGTATCAATGGATACGGTACAATTGGTAAGAGAGTAGCTGAGGCAGTTACACTACAAGATGATATGAAAATAGTGGGAATTGTAAAGACAAAACCCACCTATGAGATGAGAGGCGCTATCGATGCCAATTATCCAGTTTTTGCGTCTACTAAAAATAAAATACCTTTTTTCGAGTCTAAAGGTATTGAAGTTAGTGGAGTTACTGAGGATTTAGTTAATCTTGCGGATATTATAATTGATTGTACTCCTGGGAAATTAGGTGTAAATAATATGGAGATGTATGAAAAAGCTGGAACTAAGGCCATATGGCAAGGTGGAGAAAAGCATGAGCCCATTGGTACTAGCTTTAATTCTTTGACTAACTACTCAGAATCAATTGGTAAGGATTATGTTAGAGTCGTGTCATGTAATACAACGGGTTTATCACGTACCCTTTACCCCTTACTAAATGAATACGGTATAAATAATGTGCAAGCAGTCATGGTCCGTAGAAGTGGAGATCCCAAAGATAGCGATAGAGGGCCAATTAATTCTATTGAACCAGTTCTTAATGTTCCAAGCCATCATGGCCCTGATGTTCAAACAGTTATTTCCGATTTGAATATACAAACTATGGCTGTTAAAGTGCCAACTACTATTATGCATGTTCACTGTATTATTGTTGAATTAGAATCAGAACCAGATGTTTCTAGAGTAATTGAATTATGGGATAATACTCCTCGTGTTGACTTAATTGAGGGATTTTTACACAATGAAGGCAACAAAATTCGAAACTTACCAGGTACAGCTGAGATAATGGAATGGGCTAGAGATTCTCTGTATACTCGTGGTGACTTAAATCAAATAGCAGTTTGGAAAGATGGAGTTCACTCATTCGGTAATAAATTGTATTATTATCAGGCAATACACCAAGAATCCGACGTAGTTCCTGAGAATATAGATGCGATTAGAGCTATGTGTAATATTGAATCTGATTCTTTCAAATCTGTGGAAAAAACTAACAAAGCTTTAGGAATTAACTGATAGATTTTATTTTATTTAGATATTCACTATTTACAGTAGTCTTTAGATTATTCATTTTACCTATTTTGATAATAATACCATTTATTTCTTCTATTTCAGTTCTTTGACCTTTTTTCAAATCTTGTAGCATACTACATAAATTATTTGGTGTTTTGTCAACTATCATTTTAGCNGCCTCCAGTGGACTTTCTGGAAACTCTATGTTATTTGCTTTAGCAATCTTCATAGATTCTTTTAGAAGTTCTTCTACTAAATTCCAGTATTTCTCCTCCGAAAGTCTCCCATTTCTAAGGCCGTAGAATGAAGCTATTGGATTAATTGCACTATTTATTGTAGCTTTAAGCCATATATGTTTAATAATATTCTTAACTGGTAAAATTCTAAAATATTTTTCTGTAAAAATATTTTCTAGATTCCAAGTTCTGTTATCAGTACCATTTAGATTACCTATTACAGTGTTCCCCGTACCCATAAATTCTGTAATTCCTAATTCTAGCGATACTGCACCAACACTTGTCACTATAGCTAATATGTCGTTAGAATTTCTAGGGTTATAATCTAACATTTCTAATCCATTTTGGCATATTATTATTTTGCCTTCAAAAGTCCGAAGAATTTTCGTAGTTTCTTGGAGATCATAACTTTTTACAGCGATAATTACAACTTCGGAATCTNCCATTTCGGTTATGATATTTGCCTTTATTTTTCTTTTATTTTTCCCCTTTTTAATCCATAAACCCTTTTTATTTAATGTATCATAATGTTTTTTCTTCACCAGTATTGAAACATCATTCAGCTCTTCCAGTGAAGAAGCGAGTAGTAATCCTATAGCTCCCGGCCCTATTATTGTTATTTTCATCTTTGTTCTGCATAAATCAAGCATTTGTTATTGAGCACATTTACATGCACAATGAGCTTTGGTTTATCTAAATCCACACTTATATCTGGATATGCATCAAATACAGCACCTGCTAGATCTCTGGCTAATTCAGTAGATGTAAATTTATGTTCTCCTTTCCTATTTACATTAATTGCAAATGTATTGCTTTCATTTTCTTTTGGAAGGATATTTTTAATTTTATTGTACATTATTTCATTTTTTGCTTCACAAAGTTCAGCATCATAAAGTTTGTACTCTTCTTTAGCCATTTTTTTTATTGAGGTAATATACAAATATTTATTGATAATTAAATATTTAGCTAAATTATCATGCTTTTCTATTTGCTCAAGAGCAATTTTTCTTCCTATTTTCTTTAAACTTCTCTTTGGAATATTTACAGAAACGTAATTATTCATTTATGGAAGCCAATACTCTTTCAATTATTTCTTTTGAGTGACCAACATAATTGTCAGCATTTAAGCAATCACTTATTTCCTTGTTATTCAAGTATTTCTGGACTTCACTGTTACCTTTCACATTTTCACTAAATGTTATTCCTTTTTTCTCAGCTTCCATAGTAATACTTCTTATCAATTCATGAGCCTCTTGACGCCCTAGGTTAGTTTTGCCAAGTGCAATAACAAATGCTTCAGCCATTGGCAATCCCCCTGCACCTTCTAGATTTTCTCTCATTTTTTGTTCATTAATATATAAATTTGCGAAAACATTTTCTGTTTTCCTAATTATAAATTCTAACAAGATATAAAATTGGGGTAGAATAATTCGCTCATTACTTGAATTTGCTAAATCCCGTTCATGCCACTGCAAGTTATTCTCATATGCGGAATACAATACNGAACGCACAANTCTTGCTAGTCCACCTACATTCTCAGAGGTTATTGGATTTTTCTTTTGAGCCATCGTTGAAGATCCTACTTGTTTTTCTATGTTGAAAGCTTCAGCAACTTCACCAATATCACTTCTTTGCAAGTTTCTAACTTCAATTGTAAATTTTTCAATGCTAGTTGCCAAGTTAGCACCCCAGGCAATAACTTCAGCAATACGGTCACGTCCCAGAATTTGAGTTGTAGCTAATGGTTGGTTCAATTCTAATTTTTCACACACGAGTTTCTGAACTTCTAGGGTATGAGGGTGCATGGCAGCTCCAGAACCTACTGCTCCNAGGAATTTTCCAGTCATAATTCTTGGCTTTAATTCATTTAGCCTATCCATATGTCTCCCTAATTCAGAGACGAATACTGCAATTTTCAATCCAAATGTAATTGGGGTAGCCCATTGTCCGTGTGTTCTACCTAACATCACAGTATCTTTGTGCTTCTGAGCAAGTTTTGCCATAGATTTGATTAATTTCTCAAGGGCCGTCTCTATCAAATTTATTGCCTTTTTGTGCTGTAAGGCTCTTGCAGTATCTACTATATCATAACTAGTAGCTCCAAAATGAATCCATTTTCCAGCATCTCCCACTTGCTCTTCTAGTCCTTTTACAACAGCCATGACATCATGGTTAATTTCAGCTTCAATTTCTTCAACTCTTTCCCTTTTAACAAGTTTTATACCTTTTTTGATTTCTGAAGCAGCTTCTTTAGGTACAATTCCTATTTCAGATTGCGCTTCAGCTAATGTAGCTTCTACTTTCAAAAGGAAATTTAGATATGAATTAGCTCTGAAGACATTTCTCATTTCCTCAGTCCCGTATCTATAGTCAAGAACGCTCACTGGGTCCATATTGCGTCAAAAGGGGTGCATATATACTATATCTTTCAAAAATGGAGGGATTACTTTTATCTAGCTGTGCTCTGACCATTAATATGGTCAACAGGGTTTTGTCAGCAATGTATTTCGCATTTGCTTTTCTTATGTTGGGTTTATTGTTTAGTTCAAATGCAGAAGCTATAGATATTGATTTAGAGCCTATTAATTTTACATTTAATCCAGATTATCCTATCAATGGGGAACCTATAGAGATTAGTTTTGAAGTAGTTAATAATGGTAATGTAGCAGCTAACGATGTAACCATTGTAGTCTGGAATAGTACTTCTGAATGTGATGTAGAAGATGAATGTATTCCTGTTTTTGAATCAACTGAAGCAGTTATAGATCAAGCAAAAAAGGCAGTAGTTGATTTTACTTGCAATCCGGAGGGCGTAGATGGTTGTGGAGGTCTTGGAGATCATGTTCTTACAATATCAATAGATTACGAAGATGATATTGAGGAAACAAATGAGGATAATAATAGAATAATTTATGAATATACTGTTTTTGATCAAGAATTAGCAGATTTAAGGACTACAGAAGGAGAGCTTTTTCCAATAATTTTCACACCAGCAACTCCCGCTGTTGGAGATTCAGTAGATATATTAGTTCTTTTTGAGAACGGAGGCCGAGATAGCTGTACAGACTTTAAAATCGAATTTGAGCAAAGTCTAGATGGTGAGACGAAAATTATTGATGATCCTAGAGTTTATACAATAATTGATCCAGGAGCTCCAGCTCAATTTAATATAACATGGCAACCAGATGAAGTTGGGACCTTCCAAATTAATATTTATTTAGATTCAACAAATGATATAGAAGAATTTAATGAAGANGATAACACATTTTCTTCTGAGGTTTATGTAAGACCTCACACGCCTGAGTTAACTCTTGATGAATTCAGAAACATCACAATAGATCCTGTAGATGTTTGGCTTGATGATATTTATACAAATCATACAATTAATTTGACTACTCATATTCTTAATGAAGATTATGTTGTTTCTGCAGAATCTGTTAGAATAGGTTATTATGATTTACCAGAGAATGGTACAGAAACTTTGATTGGTTATGCATTTATAGANGATATAGAGAATGCAACAAGGAATGGGGAAGAGATTTTTGGTGGAACCCAACCTGCGACAATCACTTGGTCATCTGATACAGGTACCAATATATTAGGAAATCATACTATAATTGTCCGGATAGATCCTCTTGATGAAATAGAAGAATGGGTTGAAGATGACAATAATTTTTCCTTTAGAGTAGTAGTTTTAGAATCTAAGCCAGATATTAATATTTTGGATTTACAAGTTATTGGAGAACCAATAAGGGGCATACCTTCAGATATTCAAATTACTATTTTTAATGAAGGGGCAGCTTATGTATCAAAATTTCCAATAGATATGCGCATTGAGGGAGAATTGATTAATAATTGGGAAGTTACAGTTAACCAAGGAGAATTTCTTAATTTAACAGTAGCTCATACATGGCAAGTTCAGCAACCAAGTATTTCCGTTAGGGGTGATGCATCNTCTGAATTTGATGAACTAGACAAATCTAATAATATAAATTCGTTGCTAGTGAATGTAGCTGCACCAGAATATGATTTTAGTATAATAGATATTACAGCAAATGATCCAGTATTCAAAGGAGATCATATGGAAATTTCTTTATTGATTAATAATAAGAGAGCTGAAATTCCAAATTTCCAATTTTCATTATATGTAGATAATTCAACAACTCCTGAATTTCAAAATTATGATTTTGAAGGAAATCCTGTATATTATGTTTATGAAGAGGATTTAGGATATAATGAAACAAGATTAGTTACTCTATTCTGGAGAACTACAGATACTGCAGGTTCATTTAATATCACAGTTATTGGAGAAATATCAGGTACTGATTTTGTTGACATGAATGAAACAGATAATATTGCAAATTTAAGTGTAAGTGTGAAACCTAGGAATTTCCAATTATCAGTAGAAATGCGCAATCTACCTAGTACAATATATCTTAATCAGACCTTAGAAATTTCAGTTAGTGCTTTGAATTTCGGTCCTGAAATATGTTGTGAGTGTCCAGATGGTACGATGAATATGTCAGGTGCATCAGCCGATTGTATAGGTGCTGAAATTTCACTTTTCATTGATGGTGAGTTGTTTGAGATTTATCAGACAGAACCATTAGGCCGAGTGAACGGTGAAGAGATTAGAACTTTCTTTTGGACTCCTACAGAGCCTGGACAGTATTTGATTGAAGCTAAGATTGATCCNGATAACATAATAGANGAGTTTGATGAAACTGATAATGAAGCTTCTGCAAATGTCAATGTGACCATAGAAGAGTTCGTCGAAGAAGAGAAAGTTGTTGTTGATGAAGACGATTCACTGATTAATGAGCCTTTAGTTTGGCTACCTTTGATTGGTTTATCAATTGCAGGGATAGGTATGTTTATCTATAATAGACTAGGCGATAGCGGAGATTATTTTGATGATTACGGAGATTCAGATGATCTTCAAAGCTCTGGTGTTAAAACACAACAGTCTGGTTTCAGATATAACCCAGAAACTGGCGAGACGATTGATTTAAAAACCGGAGAAATTATTGGNCAGGATGGAAAGAAGGATAATTAGTTNGGTGACTGCCCCAATTTCGGCCTCCGAATTTAATTTTGTGGACTTTTACAGATAGGAAGTAAAAAAATCAGTACACATCTCTTAGATATCTGTGTTCTTCTTTCATTAATGTTTGATTAATATAGTGTTCAGCGTCTTCCTTTTTCATTTTGCCATAATCTTCAGCTATCTGAATTAGTGCTTTGTGAACATCTTTTGCCATATATTGTTTGTCTCCGCAAATGAAAAAATAGGCACCATTATGCAACCATTTCCATATTTCTTTTCCATTGCTTAATATTCTGTTCTGAACATAGATTTTATCTTTTTGGTCTCTTGAGAATGCTGTGGTTAATTTAGTTAGTTTTCCTTCTTTCATGTATTCAAACCATTCATCTTTATAGAAAAATGTACTTTCTTCATGCACTTCTCCAAAGAAAAGCCAATTCTTTCCCGTAGCTCCAGTTCTTACTCTTTCTTCCATGAATGCACGGAAAGGNGCTATTCCAGTTCCAGGTCCAACCATAATTATGTCTTTTGAGCCGTTTTCAGGTATAACAAAATCTCTTGTTGGCTGTATGTAGATTGGAACTTCGGTTTCATTTACAACAATCCCCCTTGCTAGATCTCCTGTTGCTAGTCCATACCTGTCTCTGTCAAAATTATTATATTTTACAATTGCTACTGTCAAATGTATTTCTCCAGGGTGGGCTTTTGGTGAGGAACTAATTGAATATAATCTAGGTGCGATTGGTGATAATGTATCTATAAATTCTTGTGGAGTAATTTTCACCTGGTATTCGTTCATAATATCTATATAATCTCTAACGAACAAATATTTTTCCAATTGGTCGGGATCGCCCAAAATAGCTTCTAGTTCTCTTTTTGGTTTACCTTTTCCCAATTTTTCATGAACCATAGTAAGGAATTTTTTNCCAGCTCTATGGATCACGAAACGGTGCAACAATGCATTTTTAAGNGTAGTTTCATCCATATCTCCTGTAGATACTTTATCACTGCGTTTTGCTCTAAGTTTTCTAATTGTGTCCTTAACTAAAAGTTCATTATTCTTTGGAAATAGGCCCATCGCATCACCAGATTTATATCTAATTCCGCTTCCTTTAATCGAAAATACATAATGGTTAGTTTCCTTTCCGGAACCTTCAGAGATGGTATATGAATCCACTACCTTCGCCATATACGGATTTTTTCGATTGTAATCTATACTATCAATCCCTAAGTTTTCTTTGGTGGGTGAGGTGTTCTGCTCTGTTTATGTTTAACCATATGCTTTCTTTTGCTTGGTCTAACTTTTTCAGCACCTTTACCTTTACTCATTAATCCTCTAGATTTCTTTCCTGCAGAAGTTAATCCTCTGTGCACTCTTCCTTTGTGCGCACGGTTACAAATCCAGTTGATTTTTGAATCTGATAAAATTACTGGGTGATTAGGATCAACAAGTATAACTTCATACCATTTATACCTTCCATCCTCAGCAACCCAATAAGAGTTTAATATTTCAAGATTAGGATATTTTTTGCCAGTTCTTTCTTCAGCTATCATTTGTAAATTTTTACCCATTGTTATTTTAGAAATACCTGCCCTTTTTGCTCTTCTACCAGAAGTTATAGCGTGCTTACGCATTCCTCCTCTCCTTATTCTTGTTCTTACAAGAACATATCCTTGCTTTGCCTTATATCCTAGACTTCGAGCCCTATCAAGTCTTGTAGGCCTATTAATTTTTGTTGAAGCGTCCTCTCTCCTGTATGAAACAATTCTTTCTTTCTGAAGAGCTTTCAGATTATTAGATGGAACTTTCCACTGATCTCTAACGTAGCTGTATATTGATTTACTCATTCGCGATTCCTCACTTCTCGGGTTCAGCTTATGCCACATTCCCGATATTTGACTTTAAAGAGACTTCCTTATAAAGCTTGATATATGTCGGAATATGAGTAAGAATTTGGAGCGTGTAGATTTAGTTCCCCCTGAGAAAGTAAAAGGTTTCCTTGGTTCGTACTACCCCCCACCAGATCCAGTTCCTCATTTTATTAATAAAAAATTAGAAGAAATTTATTCAGTCAAAAGAATGCATATTATAGTAAATCCTTTTGCAGGCAAAAGGAAGGGAAAGGAGATATCTAATTTAATATCAAATGATTTAAATGAATCCAATATAAAGTCTATAATTTATTTTACTGAACATAGTGGCCATGCTGAAGATTTAGTTTTAAATTTGGAGTTCCATGAAGGTGATGCTTTAATGTCTGTTGGGGGCGACGGTACACTGTCAGAAATAATTACTGGCCTTCTAAAAAGGAAAGATTCCTCTTCACAAAGAATTCCAGTTTCTATAGTGCCTTCAGGTTCTGGTAATAGTCAAGCAAACGATATGGAAATTACAGACTATTTAGATGCAGTTCAAAGAGTATTCGATGGGCGACTTCGAAAAATGGATGTTGGTAAAGTAACATTTAGGGATGGGGAAGAGAAAAAGGTGCGTTATTCACATAATTTAGTCGGTTGGGGTCTGGGTGTAGATGCTAATATTTTAGCTGAGAAGATGCGTTTTTTGGGTCCGATAAGATATGATTTAGGCTCTTTAATGAGTATTATTAGAGGCAGAGTCAGAAAAGCCAAATGCTACATTGATGGTAATTTAATTGATTCATCATTTATTTTACTTTTGATACAAAATACCAAGACTGGAGGAGATAGGCTAACTCTGGCCCCTATGGCACATGTAGATGATGGGAAAATGGATTTAGGAATAATTTATCATATAAGTCGTTTCAAAGTTCTTAAATTATTCAATCAATTAAAGGCCGCAGGTTCTCACGTCTGGAATCCTAATGTTGAATATTATAGATTTAAAAATCTTGTAATTGAAACAGATGAACCTACTTTTATAAATGTTGATGGTGAAAATTTGGGAACCACTCCATTAGAAGTAGAGGTTATGGCTTCAGCTTTGAAAGTTTTCCATTGAGGGAAATATATATTAGTGAGTTCCTTAGTATAACCTCTAGTTATGTCATCTAATCTTGTTTTAAGGCAGAAATTAATAGAATGTAAAGCCTTAAAGTTTGGAGAATTTACTCTAACTTCTGGTAAAAAATCAAGTTATTATGTTAATATGAAAATGGCATCTACAAATCCAGAGATTCTTAGATTGATTTCAGTTGAATTTGCAAAACTTATTCCTGATGGAACAGATATCATAGCAGGTATGGAATTGGGTGCAGTTCCCTTAGCAGTTGCATTATCTCTTGAAAGTGGTATACCTTATACAATGATAAGGAAAGGGGAAAGAAAACATGGGACAGGTTCTAGGTTAGAGGGACCTTCAGAAGGCAAAGCCGTTCTGATTGATGATGTGGCTACAACAGGTGGATCAAATATCGAATCACTTAAGGTTCTTCAGGATGAAGGTATCGAAGTTGCTAAGATTATGGTTGTAGTTGATAGAGAAGAGGGTGCGCAAGAGAAGTTAATTCCCTTTAATATTCCATTTGAAAGTTTAATCAGTGCCTCAGAATTGAGTGAAAAATGAATTTTCTTGTCATAGGTAGTGGAGCCCGAGAGCACATAATAGCTCAAAAATTATATGAATCTGGAGTTACGGTATTTTCCATTTTAACTAACCGTAATCCTGGAATGATGAAATTATCTCGAGAATTTATTTTTGTAACTAATTATCAAAATAGCCTTAAGGCGATTGTTGATTTTGCTTTATTAAAAGAAGTAAATTGTGTANTAATCGGTCCAGAGGATCCATTATCTTTAGGTTTTTCAGACGCATTTTGGAATAAGGGAATACCTGTAGTAGGCCCCCTTAGATNATTGGCGCAAATTGAAACAAGTAAAGGTTTTACAAGGGATTTATTGGATAAAAATGAAATGAATATTTCACCTCAATATCAAAGATTTGAATCAATGAATGGAGTAGAAGANTTTTTTTCTTTTTTATCTGGAGAATATGTAGTAAAATATGACGGATTAATGGGAGGTAAAGGTGTCAAGGTTTCAGGAGAACATCTAATGTCTGTGGATGATGGAATTGCGTACTGTAAAGAATTGATTGATAAAGGAGGTTCATTTGTAATTGAAGAAAAATTATTTGGGGAAGAATTTTCTTTGATGAGTTTCTGTGACGGAACTAATGTAGCCCACATGCCTGCAGTTCAAGATCATAAGAGAGCACATGAAGGAGATACAGGCCCCAATACTGGAGGTATGGGGTGCTATACAGATTCTAATCATTCATTACCTTTTGTGAAAGATAATGAATTAGATGAGGCTAAAGAGATAAATGAGCGTGTTGCTCATGCATTAGGAGATGAATTTGGAGAAGGATACAAGGGGGTACTCTATGGAGGATTTATGATTACAGGAAACGGAGTAAAGCTTATTGAATATAATGCGAGATTTGGAGATCCTGAAGCAATTAATCTTCTAACTTTATTAGATTCTGATTTTGCCTCTATCTGTATGAATATTGCTGAGGGGAAACTAGAAGAAGTGAAATTCAAAAAGGAAGCTTCGGTTTGTAAATATATTGTGCCTGAAGGTTATGGTAGTAATCCTGCTAAAGATGCAACACTTGTTGTTGATGATTCTTATGAAGAGCATGGAGATTTGTACTATGCTGCAGTAAATTTAGAAGAGAGTGGAATTATAGAAACTACAAGTTCAAGAGCTGCAGCTGTTGTAAGCTGTGGTCAAAATATAAATGAGGCAGAGGCTAAATGTGAAAAGGCTCTTTCATATATTTCAGGAAATAATTTGTATGTTAGAAATGATATTGCCAAGTCTCATTTGATTAAGAAAAGAATAGCTACTATGGAGTCTATAAGATGAGTATAATATTAGATTTTGGCTTACTATGTTTGGGATTCTTCCTGCTCACTAAAGGTGCCGATTATTTCATTGAAAATTCAGCCTCTTTTGCTGAAGAAAAGGGGATATCACCACATGTAGTAGGAGTTACAATTGTGGCATTTGGGACTAGCCTCCCTGAGCTTTTAGTATCAATAATTTCTTCAGTTCAAGATTATAATGATTTGGCTTTAGGAAATATAGTCGGATCTAACATCTCTAACATAGGTTTAGTTTTAGCAGTTTCAACTTTCATATTTTATTATGTGCTAGGAACTAACATTGTTCCTGAGAAGGATGCTAACGACGATAGTTATGTTATGTTATTAGCAGTTTTTTTACTTTTCTTTTTTGCAAGAGATAATCTAATTTCAGTTGATGAAGGTTTAATTTTCTTCCTTTTATATTTATTTTATATTTATTGGCTATACAAACGATCAAGCAATGACTCTGTTGATGAAGTGGAAGAAAATACTTCTTTTGTATTTCTATTGGGAGGATTAATTGGATTACTTTTCGGAGCTCAAATTACAGTTAATGCTGCAGTTTCAATCGCTGAAACCATGGGAGTTTCAGAAATAGTAATAGGCCTTAGTGTAGTTGCAATTGGAACTAGTTTACCAGAATTGGCAGGCACAGTATCAGCAGCACGTATGGGTCACAAAGAGATAGCCGTGGGTAATGTTATTGGGTCGAATATAGCTAACATTTTTTTGGTTATGGGTATTTTAGCTATGATAAATCCAATAGCCGTAGAACAGTTTGTTATCGAACGTACACTTCCATTATTAATATTACTAACTATAGCCACTTTCGCAATGATTCGTATACCTCTTACTAGAGTGGGAGGTACTGTTTTATTCTCCTTCTTTTTACTTTTNCTTTATCAGTTAATATAATATGAGAGATATAAAAGAATTTGAAATTCTCGACATTAATGCAGTTAGTAATGGCTATGATATTTTCGATTTAATGGAAAATGCAGGAAGAGAACTATCTAAGCACATAGTTTCAAATTTTTCTGAATCTGAATTATTTTTGTTCGTTTGTGGTAAAGGAAATAATGCAGGAGATGGGTATATTGCAGCCAGTATTCTTCACAAAGAAGGGCTTAATGTTAAAATTATCAATACTGCTAGTGAACTCAAATCTCTTCCAGAAGCTGCATTAAAATTGTATCAGGGTGAGATAGTAGGGAAATCTTTCCTTGATCAAGTTTCAAAAGAATCTACACTTTTAGTGGATTGCTTATTGGGTTCAGGAATAAAGGGAGAGCCTCGGGATGATTTTTTACCAATTATAAATAAAATCAATAATTTCACTAATATACTGTCGGTTGACGTACCTTCGGGTTTTATGAAAAAAACATCAGTATTAGCTACACAAACACTAACATTTCATGATAAAAAGATAGGTATGTCAACAGAAACATGTGGAGATATCTTTGTAGCTGATATTGGTATTACTGATGAAGTTGATGAATGTTGCGGACCTGGGGAGCTGGAATTATTCCCTGTATTTGATCCTGATAAACATAAGGGTCAGAATGGGAAAGTGGCAGTAATTGGAGGAGGTGCATATGCAGGTGCTCCATCTATTGCAGGTATGGGAGCTTATAGAGCTGGTGTAGATCTAGTTCATATTTTTGTGCCTGAGAGTAATTTTGATCAAGTATCAACTTTTGCCCCAGAATTAATGGTTCATAAATTAGANGGAGAGGTTGTAGATAGAAAAGTGGTGAAACTATTGGAATCTTTTGATTTTGATAGTATAATAATTGGTCCAGGTATGGGAAAGGATTCAGAATCNCTTATGGCTGTATCTGAAATAATTGATAATTTTGATAATTTAGTTNTAGATGCGGATGCTATTTTCAAACATCATTTTAAGAAAAAAAATATACTTTTAACTCCACACAAAGGAGAGCTTAATAGGTTAGGAGTAAAAGCTAAAAAAGAATCTTTGATGAAATTTTCTGAAGATTATGATGTTACAATATTGTTTAAGGGAAAAATTGATTACATAACTGATGGTTTATATTTCAAGAAAAATATTACTGGACATCCGAGAATGGCGGTGGGAGGTACTGGAGATTTATTGGCAGGAATATGTGGAGGTTTAATGGCTCGNGGTTTAACTGCATTCGAGGCCGGCCGTTTATCATCGTATGTTTTAGGAATTGCAGGTAAAATGTGTTATGATGAAATTGGGCCAGGTTTCATTCCAACGGATCTGGCCTTATGCGTTTCAAAGGTGTTTGGCCAAATTTAATTATCTTTTTCGTGAGGCAATTATAATTATTACAAAAATNATAGGAGCCATACTTAATCCTGATAATGANCCTTCCTCTTCATCATTTACGACTTGATTTTGCTTCTCTGAAACAATTATATTTTGTTCGTAGGATTTTAAAGTTCCATGCCCTGTATCAATTTCTATACTGTAAACATAGGTNCCAGGNTTTTCAAAGAATAATTCNCCGTAATAATAATTTCCATCAATTTCCATAGGTATTTTTTGCCCTTCTGCAAGAACATCAGAATCCACTTTAGCTATTACAAGGTTAACAGATTTTGGATTTTCGTAATCAATAACAGCATTAATTTTCACGATATCATTAGCATAAATATTTGAAGGTGCTATTGAGTTTATCAAACCTTTATTTTTAACCTTAAGATTTTTGTAAATTTTATTTGTAGCTCCCCATTCATCTACACATTCAACTTCTAATAAACATTCTCCATCATCGTATTTAGTAGAATCCCAGGCGAAGGAAACATCATATTGATTGTTAGTGAGTTTAGGAATATCCATCTCAATCCAATCTTCTCCATCAATTCGATATCTAAGGGTTTGTAAATCACTATAATCTTCTACATTAATATCAAAATTTGCAGTAGCAGAAATGTCATAAGTGTTTGAATTAAGAAGAATATAGGGTGGATTACTATCAGTTTCAAAAGACGTAGATAAATTGGTAGTATATTCTTGATTGTCAGTTGATTTAATCATCAAATCATGCCANCCATCAGATAATGGAGTCCAGTAATCTTCAAAGATTGTATTACTTTCTCTTTCCATAACCTTCCAATCTCCATCATCAATCTTATATTCAACACTTTTTATACCTTCAGGATCTTCGGTTTCGACTTCTATTTTAATCCTAGAATTATACAATTCATTTTCAGGTGAAATAATCTTGACGGAAGGATATGTAACATCTCCTTCATTAAATACAGTCAAATTAATCATCCGTACATTTTTATTTCCACTTGGATCTATTGCTCTGAAAGTTAACAGATGGTCACCATTGCCAGCATTAGCTTCTTGAGTATTCCAGCTTGCAATATATGAATCTTCAGAATTCGAGTACATATTTCTCCAGTCACCTTCGTTAACTCTAAACTGTACTTTNTCTATTTCATTATCATCCGTTGCTAGAACTTCGAATACTGTAACTTCTTCAACTGTATCTCCATCGTTATGGGAAATGATTTCAATTTCTGGGTCTTCAAAATCATTCAAAATATTTAGTTCAATTACTTTTGTACTTGATGCTCCATTATTGACAGTACGGATCTCTAGATTATTTGGTCCATTAGACTGTTCAGTTGTGTCAATAACAACTTCAAAATCTCCATTGAAATCTCCAATACCNGTTCCTTGCCAAGTTCCAAGGTTCCATCTATAGGTTAATTCAGTAACATCAGATTTTTCACTGTGTGCTTGTCCTTTTATTTTTAAATTAGAGCCAGCGATATCTTCGACTTTAACAAATTCGTCATTTACCATATGTTCTATATCATCTATTTCGATTTTAGGNGGTATTGCGAAAGCAGATTGCAAAGAATATTTATCAGAGGCAGTAGATTCATCATTGAAGAATGCNACGAATACATTAATATTATCATATTCAATATCGGAAAAATCATTTCCATTCTTGTCTTGGTGATCTCCTCCAGTCCAAATTGTGCTCATTGACTGTTTTTCATTAGGTTCTAACTCAACTGNTTGGTCGAACGCATAATCCAAGAATCCGAAATGGTATGGATCTCCATCATAATTATTATATCTTGAAATTTTTTCAACAATGTATGCTCTAACATATCCATCGAAAGTGGGATTGCTGAAAGAACCATCTTCGTTCCAAGTCATNCTNATAGAGATATCAAGTTTATCTTCACCTAGGTGATTCATTTCAATACTGAGTGAAATATCAGTATCGTCTCTTTGCCCAGTTGTATCTATCGCTTGTTCATAGTTAGCAGTACTTGATTGTCCTCCAGAAACTTTTTCATCATTACCATCGAATATTACTGTTGGATAACCTGTGACATCGGGAAAGTCTCCCATTCTNTCATCCGCTTTATCGTTAACATCTGTAATGAGTGCAACAAAAAAGAAATTATCATCATAATAGGGCTCTCCAGGAACATCTTCATAGACGAGCATTAAATTCTCAGCAGCACTAGGACAATACACACACCATGTAGCTGTAAATTCTTCTGCAAAAACAGTATGAGTAAATTGCTCATCTGATATTTCTGCAGATGGATTAAATGTCCAAAAAGGAGAAAATAAAAGGGCGGCAATGAGGATATATGCTATTTTTTTCACATATGCAGATTGATAGTTAATTAATAAGTTTAACTCTGTTTCATTATATTAATTGTTTTAATTGGATCATCAGATTTGAAAATAGCACTTCCAGCTACCAATATATCAGCTCCATTTTTAGTTAATATAGCTGAATTAACAGTACTTACTCCTCCATCTACTTCAACTATTTTCTCAGGATATTTAGTTTTGAAAAATTTTACCCTCTCAATCGCATTTTCATGAAATGACTGGCCACAATAACCAGGTTCTACAGACATAACTAGTATCATGTCTGCAATATCTAAAAAGGGTATAATCTTATCTTTTGGTGTTGATGGATTAAATGCAATTCCGGACTTAATGTTTTTTTCATTGATCTTTTCAAGAGCATCTCGTGGATTATTTGCTTCTACGTGAACAGAGATTATTTCAGCTCCAGCATCGTGAAAATCATCGATGAAATTTAGAGGGTCTGTAACCATTAGGTGAACATCTAATGGAGCGATTCCCTTTAACGCTTTAACTAAGTCTACTCCCATTGTTAAGTTGGGTACAAAATGTCCATCCATTACATCCATATGTAAGTAAGAAGAATGTGGAGCAACTAGTTCAGCAGCTTCCCTCATCTTACCGAAATCAGCGCCCAACATTGAAGGTGCAATACTAACCATTTAATGTCCTAGTAACGGCGTCAATAATAAATCTTTTAGATAGGTCTGGCCTCCTGTGTTGCACTACGTTAATGAATGTTTCTAGTTGTGAAGATTCAGTTCTCCACCATTTATCATAAAATCCATCTACTTTATCTAAATCTTTCAGTATTAGACTGATTTGTGCCTGACTTATTTTTGGAGAGTCTATTTTATGACCTAAGTCTTTTTCTAAAATATATTTCATTTTGTTTAGTATTGTAATGTAAAAACCCTTTGGTTTTGCCACTTCCCCACCCTGATTCTTGATAATTCCTGTATCTAAACACCAGTCATGCTTTGCTAAACGACCATCTTGATCAAGATATACATCCATCCATATTCTTTCTGATGGCGGTGCAGGAGTATGTTCTGCGAGTTTTTCTTCTTTCTCTTCATCCTCAGCAGACATGGCATTAGGATTAAACTTTAGTTATTAACATTATCATCATAGACTTTTTATTCTGTCTTGACTAGCAAAATATTGGGGAGCATGGTGTAACCTGGCAGCATTGCGGGCTCCAATTATACAGGAATGATTGCTACAGGGTCTGCTGATATCGTGATGAATGATTGGAGC
>PBGF01000007.1 GCA_002718915.1 Methanobacteriota archaeon
GTTTGATTGAATTTGGAGAAGAAGTAGCACATTACTGTCTTGAGAACGACGATTCTGGTTGTGAAGCATTAGTAGAAATTTGTGACGATGCAAGCGGAGTCAATGAGACAGTTTGTGAGAGTTACGAAGCATTTAATCATGATGCCTACCACGGAAATGAAGGTATGCCTACTCTAAATGGCTTCCAAGGAATTGTAGAACCTCATGATTGGCAAGATGATATGACCTTCATGCATAGATACCAAGTGACGGCACCTAATGTCGATTCAACTACAGCTTCACCAATTTCGATTGGTACTAATTTCACATTGCATTTTGATGAAGAAATAGAAGATCCTTATTTCTTTGAGCGTCTTCCAGTGGGTGCACATTCATTCCATTGCAGTTCTACAGTTGGAGGTGAACCAGATACAGAGATTGACTTTAGTTTAGTGAATAATGGTGATGAAGATTGTGGCGATGGTGCAGATGAACCTCAAGATACAGACGGCGATGGAGAGACTGATAACTGGTTTGATTGCCATGATGGTTCTCAAGTATCTATGGACGTAGTTAATGATGGAGTAGATGATTGTCTAGATGGTGAGGATGAAGGTCATCATGGTTCAGACATCGGAATGTTAGTTACATTTGTTTTGCTTGAGGACTACGAAGTAATTGAATGTATTGGTTGTGAAGACTATGACGACGACGTGTGGGGCTACGATAATGCTATTCAGTTTTATGTTACAAACGCTAATTTCCGTATACATTTTGATTATGTATCAGATATTATTGAATGTCCTGAAAATGCTAGTGGAGCTCCAGTTTGCGTTTGTGATGCAGGTTTTGACGGCAATTTAACATTTGATGATGACGATGGCTGGTCAGGCACATGTGTTGTAATAGAAGAAGAGCCCGAACCAGAGCCAACACCCGTTCTACCAGACTGTGATGTTACAATTGGAATGGACGATGCAAACTATGCCTTTGATCCAGTTTCAGTAGAAATTGACTTTGGACAAACAGTTTGCTGGCAATGGACCAATTCAACAGAACCGCATAATGTTGCACAAGTAGCTGAATCCTCAGATACTACCAAACTAAGCAGTGGTTTCTACAGTGGAGCAGCTAATGTTAGCGGTGACTTCCGCGTGACATTTGATTCGGCAAACGGTTACTCTGATGATACAAGTTATTACTACATTTGTGAACCTCATGCAACTATGGGAATGATTGGAGAGATTGTTGTAGGCACTGGTTCTACTGATGAAGAACTTGAAGAGGCTTTAGAGGAATCTGACCTTCCAAGTGTTAGCTTCATTGTTGGTATTCTTGTATTAGTTGGCGCAGCAGGTCTACGCCGCAGAATACATTAAGATGCAATAATTTGAGGGGCTGCAAAGTTCCTCAGTGTCTTTACTTTAATACGAGCGAATGCTCTGTATGTAAAAACGTATTATTTTTTAGGCCCTCCTAAAAAAACTAACTTTTTTATATAGTACTGGTAAGAGGTTAGTTATGAACTTAAGCAGACTAGCAGTGCTAGCAGTATTTTTCATGATGGTCATGAGCGCTTTCGTTACAATTCCAACATATAATGTTGGAGCTGATGAACACGAAGATGGCGGAGAAGATGGTGACAATCATGGAGACGAATGTCCTTTTGATGAGGATAATCCAGACAGTCCTTGTAATGTCCAAGAGTGTGAAGACCATGAATCACAAGAATGTAAGGACTATGTAGAGAATTATTGTGCAAACAATGATGATCCAGGTTGTAATTCGATGAATGATATGGTCTGTTATGATATTGAAGAGCATGACATAGAACACCAATTCGATAACGAACAAGATTGTGAAAACGCTGGATTCATGTGGGTTCCAGCAAACAGTGGACCAAATGGTGGCGGCGATCACCATGATGACCATGATGACGAGGGTCCTGCATTCTTAAACGTTAAAGTACAAATGGAATCTCTAGATGAGTGGTTGGTTATGGTTGAAGGCGAATTTCCTGTCGAATATTCAGATGAGATGAGAAATGAAATCGCACATCAATGTTCAGAAATGATGGGTACAAGTAATTCAGAAATTACTGAAGAATGTTTCTCCCATTTTATTGNAATGATGGCAAATGATGATGATCACGATGATCACGGTGACCACGGTGACCACCACGGTTGTCCACCAGGTCTGTCAGATGAAGATTGTGTTGAGTGGGAAGAATGTAGCAACGGTCATATGGATATGTCATGTATGAGAATAATGTATGATTATTGTGCTAATAGTTCACATTGTAGTAATGAAGCAGATGAAGATTGTGTTGATGATAACGGAGAACCTTGTGGTCCAAATTTCTTCTATGATTTGTTCGCTTATGAAGATGGTGAAACTACAGCTGAAGAATTTTTGGATAGTGATGGAATTCAACATTTACATNANATGTTGACAAGCCACGGTGATGATGATCATGGAGACGAACATGATGACCATGATGACCATGATGATTGTGATAGGCATTATGGNGATAATAAAGATAGGTGTAACCCTTATGAAAATCCTGGTTTATATCAAATGAATACAATTGTAGTTGATGTTGATCAACAAGTATCAATACATGCAAATTTCGAGCATACTCCTCTTCCTACTCCTTCTTTCGTTTGTGGAGATGGAACTGAAATTGCTTTTTACCATGTAAATAATAATACAGTAGATTGTGAAGATGGTGCAGATGAGCAATGGTATGATAGCAATACACCAGATGACACTTCAGATGACTGTCAAGAAGCAGTTGATGAGGATTGTGAAGGTGAACCCGTAAATTGGTTTGATTGTCACGATGGAACGCAAATTTGGATTTATCAAGTTAATAATTGGGATTGGGATTGTGATGATGGAGAAGATGAATCTTCGAGTTATGATTCTTGGAATAATTGGTACGGAGAGATTTATCTTTTAGAAGGTGAATATGATCACCTTCCACGTAATACNTCATCTAATGAATATGGGACNGATTTAACTCCTGATGAAGTTTTTGAATTTGAAGTTGAATATTGCGAATGGGAAGATACAAACAAGACCAATGTTGATTGCGATGACTACATTAGGGCAGATTTAGTAGCAGATCAAGTATATACATTAGTCACTATGACAAAATGTTATGGTTATGGGGATGGATATTATTACTTAGATTGTGAAAATTTCGGTATATACAATCATACAATGGTTTATGGCGACGGTAGTGAAACAAATATTGAAGGAGAAATTTATTCATCTCCTTATGGATANTGTGGCGGTTGTTGGGATCNNGATGGAGATGATGNCNATTTTGTTCAAGATTCTGCAGCTAATTTCACATANGATTTAAATATCAATGATTATAGTTATTCTAACTTTTATTTGTATAATGCAGAAACATTTGTTGTAGGTGCTGATGGTTTTGAAGGATATATGATTTCATCAGCTTATGCATGTGAAGAATTAGATGACGGTTATCTAGATTGTTGGGGTGCGGATCTGGATGTGTTCTTATACGATGCATTTGATACTACAGATACTTTTTCAGGAATAATTAACATGTCGGAATACGAGCACAATGAGGATTGGTATTGTGACGTTGATTACTGTAATTTCCGATACATGAATTTAGAATTAGATGAAGGAGATTATGTAATAGTTACAACATCTCGTGGTGANCAATATGCTGACATCATTGTGAATAATACAATTTTTGATACTGCCGGTAACGGAGTTAATTCTTGGGAGGATGAATTGCGCAATGCATACTATGAATATGATGGCGAAGAAAGGACATTAGTTACAGGTGATGAAAGACTANATTTCCCAGGTCATTACCATTGGTACGAACATGATGACCATGATGACTATGATGNCCATGATGGCACTCACGATCACTATTATGCAGTAATGGCATTTGATGAAAATATTACACATTATGCTGATGGAGAAATAACGGCTGCAGAAGCTGCAGAAAATATTGTAGATTTAATATATAATATGGAAAATATGGGTATGTTTNCAAGTGGCAATCACGACGATCACGACGATGATGAAGACCCTTATTGTTATGATTTTGAAAACCATGACATAGTATCTTTTAATGAGGATGGTGAAAGTATAGATGCTGATGAATGTGAAGAGATGGGCTACATGTGGGTTGACAACAATGATCATGATGACCACGATGATCATGATGACCACGATAATCATGATGACCACGATGACCATGGCGACCACGATGACCATGGCGACCACGATGACCATGGCGACCACGATGACCATGGAGACCATGATGATGACAATCCAGCATTACTTGATGGAATAGTTGGAGTACAAGACTCAGAAGATGGCGATTGTGTAATTTCAAGTACTAATGTTGTAGGTAATGTTTCAACTAATGAAGGACTTCCTATGACGTGTCAGTTAGAATTTAAAATAACATTTGAAGGCGTAGATTCTTCAAATATGCAACATGAAGCACACATTCCATTCCAAGATGGAGAATCTTGGAGTCTAGAATTTGTAATGTTAGAAGGTTATGAATTCATATCATGTGACAATTGTGAAGTAGATGCCAACGGAAAAATGAATGGTACTGGCTCCGTCAAAGTAATCTTCGGTAAGATAGTAGAAGAAGAACCTTTAGTAGCCTGTGATCATGTTGTTGGTTTAGATGCTACAGGTATGGCTTTCGATCCTATTAAACTTTCAATAAATGTAGGTGAAACCGTATGCTGGCAATGGACAGATGCAACAATGGCACATAACGTTCTTGAGTTAGAAGGAGAATATGACTCATCTATGAATCTAACAAGTATAAACTTTGGATTTAGTAGTGGAGAACCAGCATTAACAGTAGATTTCAGACATACCTTCACAAAAGATAATATGACACACTATTATGTTTGTGAACCACACGCAGGTACAGGTATGGTTGGTCAAATTACAGTAGGTTCAGGTTCCGAAGAGGATCCTGTACAAGATGCAATAGAAGATAATGAAGTACCAAGCATCGGCTTTGTAGTTGGTTCATTGGTATTGGTTGGCGCAGCTGGTCTACGCCGCAGAATCCACTAAGCCTAAATAACTGGTTGGTAACCCTCTGTTATGACAGAGGGTATACCAGTAGTCAGAATGTATACTGACAGTAGTGGTCACACTAGATTTGCTAAGATGCAAATTCCAGTAGAAGCAAAAACTGGTTTGGGTTCTGTAGGATTGTTTTCTTCTTTGCTAGTGAACAAAAACCTTGATGACAATAAGGGCGATGTGAAAACTCAATTTGCCGTTACTCCAGTTCCTAATAATGTAGAAGGTGAAGGTCCCAAATTAGCCCATACTGCACCTAGAAGGCAATTAGTGCTATCATTAAGCGGTTGTTTAGAGTTTAAGAGTTGTGGAGTAGATGCTGACGACTCAGAGCATAAGGTAGTGATTCGTCGAGGTGATATTCTACTTGCAGAAGATTTAGATGGAGAAGGCCATGTGTGGAAATTCATTGAAGCTCAAGATGGCAGATTTTATCCTTGGGTAAGATGTTATATTCATTTAGGGGACGAGTATGATCATTTTACTTCTCAATTAGTTCCACTAAGTTAAGCATTAGGTACTTAATTTTAATAACTGGGCAATAGAAATAAAGTATATGTTTGAAAAAACATCTTCNAAAAAGCGTTGGCAGTTAACAATGTTTGCTTTTTTTGCTTTTTTTGCATTCATCTTTGCAGGTTTTTCCCCAGATCTTGGAAGAGAGATGAGTCAAAGAGAAGAATTTTCTTATCCTGAAAGTGATGTTTGGCAGGCTTCAGATAGGGCCGATGAAAAAATGCCAGAGGAATACTGGTTAATCTTCCAAATAGTAATGGGTAATTCTGTNGAGTCTGAAAATCATAACGCCCTCAAAATGGATGTTTTTAGAGAAACTACAAAACGGAATGATGATTTGAGAGCNGATAATGTTACAAGTCAATATTTTGATATGAAATTTAATTGGCAAACTCAGAACAATGAGTTATCCTCTATATGGGGAATTGCAGATACTGTTCGCTCAGTTATGAATAATGAAACTCCTGTGACTACTCAGATAGGGTATACAGGTTCAGATTATGATAATGCAGAACAAGAAGACCTTACTTCTGTATTAAATTCTCTTTTCAATATTAGGGCAGATGATGGTTCATTTCCCTATAGGCAAATAGTTTCTCCAGATTTATGCGTTCTTGGAGATGATGGATGTGTCAAACCTAAGGATGAATTTGGAAATGCTACGGAATATCCCGCACAACTAGGTACTGAATGGAAAGCCAAAGGTTTCACAATGGTTGGAGAAGCTAATTCAACAAGACTTTATTCAGACTACCCTAGACAGAGAGGAGATTACGAGCATTTCGAATATTGGGAACAAAAAGTTGATTCTTATTATTTNGATGATTTAGAATCGGATGAAGAAGTTAATTTTTATTCATATTTAGCATTTGGGTTAGAATTAGAAGACCAAATAAATTCTACAGCGCCATTGATAGGCCTTTCATTTATCTTAATGGTTGCACTTTTATCCTTTTATTTTAGAAATATAGGTGATGTATTGGTAAGCGGTTTAGGATTAACATTAGTTATGGTTTGTATGACTGCCAATTCATTTTGGTTAGGTTTCCCTCAAACACAATTGGCAGCAATGCTACCAATCTTAATGCTAGCTTTGGGTGTTGACTTCGTTATTCACAGCCTTACAAGATGGCGTAGACTTACATTAGAAAATCCACTCTTTTCCACTCATCCTAGAGAGGCTAGTTTCATTGGAGCTATAGGTGCGATTAAGTCTCTATTTCCAGCACTTGGCGTAGCAACATTGACTACNGTAGTTGCATTTGGTACAGCAACCCTTAGTGAAATCCCAGATCTCTATGAATGGGGTATACTAGGCCCTTTAGGAATTATCCAAGCTTACTTAATCATGGGTGTTTTTGTTCCTGTTTTTAGAAGTTATTTTCCACCTGAAGAAACCAGTATTGAATATGAAACCAGTATATTCTCAAGAATAGGTCAATTTTTCAGCGTCAAAAAATTATCCTCANTTATGGTTAATCAATCATTGCCAATGTTGGTTATTTTTCTGATAATTAGTATAGCATTATCACCCATTGTTCTTGGTAATCCAGAATCAAGATTTGACGTCAAGGATTATGCAGATAATGATTCGCGTTTTATTCAAACTGTTTCGTTAGGTCAAGCAACATTTACAGAGAATGGTGAACCTGGATATTATCTGATAGAAGGAGATAATCTTGCCACATATGATACACTAGTTGGAATTGATAATATGGAGAAAGATGTAGCTACATACAGCCCAAGTGCAACTTGGCTCGGTAGTATTCCTTACGTAGTTCGTACTCAAACTCTTTTAGCACTTAATGTTCCAAATTCAGGATATATTCCTGAAACAGTAGATCAAGAAACAGGTTTTCCTACTTCAGATGATGAAATCTACAATGTACTGAATGATGTTTACAATAATGGTACGATAAATTTAGATGGTAATTTCTACATTTCTCCATCAACTGCTAGAGAATTATATCTTCTTGAAAATGGAAATATGACTATGGCTAGATCTTGGTTCCAAGTAGAAAGACCTGATGATATCTATGGGGCCATGATGGATTTAAAAGAAGATTTAGATGATTCAGCTTCAGATTTGAATGCCATTGATGGAGTCTCAGTGCAAGTTGCAGGTCTAAGTTATGAAAGATATGTTTACATGTTAGAAATAACAGACAGTTTTCAGGAAAGTCTAGTGGTTGCAATTATTTTGGCATTCATAATAGTTTTACTTGTTCTTAGAGATGTAAGATTGAGTTTGATTACGATTCTTCCAGTTATCGCAATTACTTTATGGTTAAGGGGCGGCATGGTAATCTCAGATACTCCAATAAACTTAGTTACTGTCCAAATATCTAGTTTGGCAATAGGTCTTGGAGTAGATTATGCAATTCATATGGTTCAAAGAGTCCGTGAAGCAAGATTTGAAAATCCTTCAGGTACTCAAGAAGAGTGGATGGAAGAAAGTTTAGATGAGACAGGAAATAATGTTGCGATGTCCGCATTTACCGATTTCATAGGTTTTATGGTCTTAGCTTTGTCTATTATGCCTNTGTTTGTGACTTTTGGATTAATAATGGCAGTTATGATTTTCTTATCCTTTGTAGCTGCAGTAATTATGCTTCCAGCACTTCTTTATCAGTTTGGTAATTTAGAATCAAGTAATAATTAGAATCCACTTCGTTTGAATTTTTTATCTAATTCATCAGGCGTAATAGTCATTACTGTAGGTCTTCCATGCACACAGGCATAGGGATTCGGGATTGATTCCATTTCTCTTATGACAAATTCCATTTGAGCCATTGTTAATTTGTCTCCAGCTCGGAGTGCAGAATGGCATGCTACTGTGTACATCATGTGTTGATGCCTATCTTCAGCAGATTTCATTGATCCACTTTCTACAACATCATCAATTGCTTCTCTTATTCTCTCAGGTTCGGATCCTGCCAATAATGCCGGCACACTTCTAATCATAAAAGCTGAAGGTCCAAATTTCTCAGCTTCAAATCCCATCTCATTTATTTCAGGAAGCATCTTTTCAAATGCATTAGTTTCACTTTTTGAAAGTTCCAAAGAAATAGGAGCCAATAATTTTTGGCTTCCAATTCTTTTAAATCTCATTTGATCTTTTAACCGTTCATACATTACTCTTTCATGTGCTGCATGAAAATCAATAATGAATACTCCATCTAAACCTAAAGCAACTATGTATTTATTTTCTACAAGTGCTAAGGGGCGCATTGTAGGCATATTTGTTTCTTGAATATCGTTTTGATGAAAATCTACTTCAAATTCCTGTTGGAAAGAATCAATATTATTCAATTGTTTCGGTCTTGTTTTATTATTGGCAGTTGTAATACTACTGAATGTTTTTGTATCGCTTAAGTCTACATGTGCAATCAATGCATGTTCAGCTAATGTTTCATTGATTACTACTCTTATTTTCTTATTAACAATTTCTTCTTTTGCAATACGAACTATTGTTTTTGCAGGATGTACATTTACATCCACATCATTTTTTGGAATTTCTATGAAAAGAGCACCCAATGGAAAATGCCCGTCGTGCAGTAAACTTCCATATGCNCCTTTAATTGAATAGCAAACATTACGGGCTTGTACAGGCCTACCATTGATATGTAAATAGAGCCCAGAAGTAGTTTTGCGAGATAGTGCAGGTTTTGTCAAGAATCCTCTTAATTGGAAATCCTCACTATCTCCTTTAATTTCAATCAATTCTTTTGCAGCATCATTTCCTAGAAGTACACCGATCCTCGTTTTCAAATCAGATTCCGGAGCATCAATAATTTTCCTTTCTCCGTGTTCTAAATTAAATGAAACATCAGGCCTTCTAATGGCTTCTATAGTAACAATTTTTACAATATGTTGAAGTTCAGTTGATATTCTTTTAAGATATTTAGATCTTACAGGAGTATTGAAAAACAAATCTGCAACTTCGATTTTAGTACCTTGAGGATTTGCTAAATCCTCGATTTCGGGCTCATTTTCACCTTCAATAGTAATCCGAGTACCCATTTTCTCTCCTTTTGCGCAAGTAGATAATCTTAATCTTGATATAGAAGCAATTGAGGGCAATGCTTCTCCACGAAANCCTGAAGTATTTACAGTTTGTAAATCCTCAAATTTCCTTATTTTTGAGGTGGCGTGTTTTTTGAAAGCACATTCAGCATCTATACGATTCATCCCTTTTCCATCATCTCGAACAACGATTAGAGACGTCCCTCCTTCTTCAATTCTAATCCAAATATTTTTCGCTCCTGCATCCAAAGAATTTTCAACGAGTTCTTTAACAACAGAAGCAGGCCTTTCAATCACTTCACCGGCCGCGATTTGGTTAATCGTGTGTTCGTCTAAAATTTGAATGCTTCCCATCGATTAATTCTCATAATAGACCTACTTATTATATTTTAACATAAGACTTAAGAAGTATAGATGCATAATAATCCATGGACTTAGCACAATTAAAGCAATATTCGCAATATTTTGGTTTTGGCTGTCTGGCACTTTACTTAGGTCTTCTTATCTGGGATGCATTCTTAGATGGCGATGAAGATTTTAATTTTCCAGGCTTCAAAGANATTATAGCATTCATAGGTGCATTTTTCTTAGGAATGTTTGTTTCCGATATTAAGCATAAAGGCAAATCAGAAGAATAATTATAGATAATTTCATATTAACCAATTTAAAAAGCCCCCTTCTTTAGAGGCCCATGAAGCACGTAGTTTCTATCTCAGATTTAAGCAAAAAACAAATTTTATCTATTCTTAAACGTGCAAAAGAGTTAGTTCCTGTTGCTAAAGGCAAGAAAAAATCTAAAAGTCTTGATGGTAAGATTTTGGCAACATGTTTTTTTGAACCATCAACTAGAACTCGTTTATCTTTTGAGACAGCAATGCAAAGATTAGGAGGAACTTGTATTGGTTTCGCGGATCCTTCAGCTACTTCTCATTTGAAAGGTGAAACCTTAGTAGATGGAATAAAGATGGTTGCAGGTTATGCTGATGCTGTAGTTTTAAGACATCCACAAGAAGGTTCAGCACGTTTAGCTTCAGAAAATTCGGAAGTTCCATTAATCAATGGAGGAGATGGCGCAGGTCAACATCCAACACAGACGTTGCTAGATTTATTCACAATTAATGAAGAAATGAAAAAATTAAAAGGTCTAAATGTTGGTATGCTTGGAGATTTACGTTATGGCCGAACAGTTCACTCACTTTCTCATGCGCTAGCTAAATTTGATAATAAGCTTAGCTTTATTTCACCAGATAGCCTTTCTATGCCAAGTTATGTTACAGATGATCTTTCTTGTGAATGGTCATCATACAATTCCATTGAGAACGTGTTGAATGATTTGGATGTATTATATGTAACAAGAATCCAAAAAGAACGTTTCCCAGATTTAGAAGAATATAAAAAAGTAGCAAGCGCTTACATAATTAATTCAGATTTATTGAAGAATGCAAAATCAAGTATGCGAATTTTACATCCACTTCCACGAGTTACAGAAATTTCAACAGATGTAGATGATACAAAACATGCAGCATATTTCCGTCAAGCCTTCAATGGCGTTCCTGTGAGGATGGCACTTCTTGAGCAGCTTATTGGAGGTAAAAAATGACAGACAATTTGATGCGCGTTCAACCTATTAGAAATGGTACTGTAATTGATCATATAAAAGCAGGCAAAGGTAGAAAAATACTAGATACTTTGGAGCTAATTGATAAAGGAACTACAATTACCCTTTTGATGCATGTGCCTAGCAAAAAGAACACGAGTAAGGACGTAATCAAAATAGAAGATAGAGAATTAAGCGAATCAGAATCTCAAAAATTAGCACTTTTATCACCTGGATCGCATGTCAACATAATCCGTAATTTTGTAGTTGCAGAAAAGAATGTAGCTGAACTACCAAAAACAATCTCAGATATGGCACTTTGTCCTAATGAGAATTGCATTAGTAATAACGAGCGTGGAGCAAAAACAAAATTCAATATAATTAAAGGAAATCCACTAAGTATACAATGCGTTTACTGTGGCCGTAAAATTGCTCAAAACAAGATAATATTTATCTAAAATCGGTCGTCTAAACTTCCAGATTTGATAGAAGCTTGTATTTCTTTTGGATCTTTACCTTCACAGTGTAATCCCATAGATTTTGCTACACCTAATACTTCTGAAGTCATTGCTTTAATGTCTCCACCAGTTAGACCAGGTCCTTTCTGTTTAGCAACAGTAATAGCTTGATCAAGTGTCATATCAGCTGCAACAACGGTTCCAGCTTCTCCAGATCCTTTTTCTATTCCTAATACTTGTTTTATCAATGATGAAGCGGGAGGTGTACCTATATCTATAGTAAATCCTTTNTNNTCATCTATNTTAATTTTAACNGGAACTTGCATACCNGCCATTTCTTTAGTTTTTGAATTAATTTCATCAACTACTTGTTTCACATTAACGCCAGTTGGTCCTAATGATGGACCTAGTGGCGGTCCTGCTGATGCTTTGCCTGCGTCTACTAGTGCTTCTATTGTTTCACCCATTAATTTGCCTCTTTCTCTAGAACTCTTACGTGATCTCCTCTAACAGTTATTGGGATAGGCACCATTGCCTCGAATAATTCCACAGTAACCTCTTCTTTTGCTTGATCAATACGTTGAACTCTGGCCTTTTCTCCTTTGAAAGGACCAGAAATAACTTCTACAATATTTCCCTCTTCTATACCTGTTACTGCAGGCGGAGGTGTCAAGTGTGGAGTTAATTCTTCAAGTGTTACAGTACCAAAAGTATCAGGTTGTTTAGATCTTCCATATCCGACACCTTTGTTCATAACCATTCCACGAGCATGTGTTAATCCTTTTAGATTATCTCGTAAAGCTTCAGGACTATCAGTTTCCACAAAAATAAATCCACGAAGTTTTGAAGGGGCTAAAATAGCATAAATTGGTGCTCCACTTCTTCTTACTCTATCAGCTAATCTTTCACTAGCAGTTCTTTCGTGACCAATTTGAGATTTCATCGTGTAAATCTTTGTATCAGATGATGGTTCATTAATCACTTCTTCAGTTTCTTCTTCTTCTTCAATGAATCTTGCCATTTTTAAATTCCTAATAAATCTGCAACAATAGGTGGGGCCTTTAGCCATACATAATAAACGACAAATCCAATAAATCCAACAATTGCTATTCCAATTCCAACAACCCATGAACTTTTCACAAATTCATCAGTGGTTGGTTTACGAGCTAATCTTAAAACTCGACCATACTGGCCTCTACCGATTCTCTTGAAACGTTCTTCAAGTTTCTGCTGCGTTTTCCATACTTTGTTAATAAAGCTCATATTGCTAATGTACGAAATCTATTCCGTATTTACTTTGCATTCCNTCATCTACTCCGTCTGGTGGTCCCAATATCTGAGAAGATTTGACACCGGTAACTACAAGCATCACACGAATTTGATGCTCGAGAGTAGAATCTATCGAAGCTCCCCAAATGATTCGAGCATCTTTATTAATCTTACTATGAACTTCTCTTACAACTTCATGGGCTTCTTGTAAAGTCATATCGTCACCCCCAGTTACGTTTACTAGTGCTCCTTTTGAATCTTCAATATCTAATTCAAGTAATGGTGAGGTTAGTGCAGCAGTTACAGCATCAGATGCACGTGTGGCTCCTTGACCTTCTCCCATTCCAATCATAGCAACGCCTCCGCTAGACATGATTGAACGCATATCTGCAAAATCTATATTCACAAGACCGCTATGTGATGTAATTTCAGTCATACATTTGATAGCGTTACCTAATATTTCATCAGCTTGTCTAAATGCCAAATTTAATGGCAATTGTGCAATTTCATCACTAAGTAATCTATCATTGGGTATAACTATTACNGTATCAGCGCACTTTCTTAATTTTTCAAGACCGATTCTTGCATTTCGGGATCTTCGTGCGCCTTCATTACTGAATGGCAATGTAACAATTGCAATTGTTAGCGCCCCACTTTCCTTAGCTAATTTAGCTATTACAGGTAGAGATCCAGTCCCTGTACCGCCCCCTAATCCGCCTGTGAGAAATACAATATCTGCATCTCTACATGCTTCTAAAATTTCATGTCTTGCTTCTTCAGCAGCTCCCTCTCCAACGTTTGGTTCTGAACCAGCACCTAATCCTTTAGTCAAAACTTTTCCAATAAGCATCCGATGTGGAACTGTAGTGTTTAGGAGATGTTGTGCATCAGTGTTTACGGCTAATAATTCTAGCGAAGTCATTCCTTCTTTGTACAATCGAAGTAATGTGTTATTTCCAGCACCACCNCTTCCTATTATGAGAATATTTGTTTTTAGTCTTGAGACTAAAGCTTGCAATTCACTTTCATCAGTTTCACCTGTAAAAGCACTTTCGTCAGCGAGAGCTTCTTGCAAGGGGTCCTCATTCATTATTTAATCGAGTTTAGTTCACTATATAAAATCAATCTATCTTTTTTTACGACTAATACCTTATTTATAGCGTTGGATTCTAAATATAGCAATGAACAAATCGCTCTTTAGTGCATTCCGCCGAAAACGAGTGGTTACTTTCTTAGTATTTTCAGTTTTATTTCTTCAAGTTGTTTTAGTNCCTACAGCAACAGGNCCTGCAGTTATACAGGCNGATTANGGAACTGCAAAAGAGNTAGANACTTTCTTTGAAAGTGTAAATCAGAGAAATGANGAAATTGATGAAACAGTTGTTAATGAATTAAATTTTCTTCGTTCACTTCANGAAGGTAATGTTCTTGATTTTTCATTATTAGACAATAGAGAAATGCTGTTAAATTCTAAAAATGAAAATGATAATGTTAATGCTACAGTAGATTATGAAACTATAGAGTATGATTTTTCNGATAGAGGATTAGTTCCTTTTGAAGTTAATGATCCAGATCCTATCAGGGCAGACATCATTGAAACNATGCTAAATGATGCAGATTTTTATCANGAATCTTTTTTGGGTTCNGCAGCTTCATTATTNACNGANACTTATCTGATTTATTGGGCNTATGATGCAAATGGTAATGGAATAATTGATTTNGGNGGTTGTGGCGATAGTCCTCTACCAGGAGAGCCTTGTGAAGAAGGTGTAGAAAATGCNAATCTTATTTCAACAATATGGGGCGCTTCAACGGCAATCTTATCAGCCTGGTTTGAGCAATTTGGTTTTGAAGGNGTGGCAGCAGCATTAGTTTTAGCATTATTGAATGGAATAGATCAAAGTGATACAGCTTGGGTTACAATAGATGTTAATGATGATGGTGACAATGACATTAGGGTAAGGTTAGTGCCAGTAATAAATGATATTATTAATGATCAAACAGATTTGAATCCAATAAANGGAGATGTAGGTTTAGAAGCTAATCTAGGAATTGCATTAGAATTCCAAGAAATTGGCGAAGACTTAAATCAAACATTAGATGTAGCTATAGTTAGAGGTTTGACTTATCAAGATGAAAACAATGATGATCAAACTTATGTTTGGGGAATTAATACGCAATTTCCTCCAAATGAAATTCCAGATGATTATGTCTTAAGTGTAGTTATTGAAGAATTTGTTTTTACAATAGGGCCAGATAGTGGAGGTGGAATTGGAATTAATCCCGGAGATATTGATTATGTTAATGCACCATATGAAATATCTGTAAATATGAATAATAAAACAGGGGATTCTTTCAACAATGGTATAGATTCTTTAGATGTTTCAATTGGTTATCTAAAATATAATTGGAGCAAAGGCACTTTTGCAAATCCAGGAGATGCTCTAGAAGAAATTACATTCATCAAAGCAGATTTAGANAATCCAAGAGGGAAAGTTCCGGATGAATTACGAATTAGAATAGTTTCACAAACAGAAGATGATATTGAGAGAGATTCAATTGAAGTATATGCACCACCTACTGAAACTAAAGAATTAAATGAAACTAATAAGAGATTTAACTTGGGTTTTGAGTATTATGAGTATAATGTTGCACCTTCCGATGGTTCAGATTCTTTCCTATCACATATTGTTGCAGATGTTGAAGGTTTGCCAGTTTGTGAAATAGATTTGTCTGGAAATGAGTTTTGTCTTGATGAATTAAATATGCCTGAAGCTTCTTTGTGGCTTGAGGTACGAAATGAATCAACATCCGAGAAAAATTGGACAGTAATTGAGTTTCACTCGACTCAATCGATTGATTCTATAGTTTATGGAGATTATGAGTATTATACTGAAGATGGAAGAGAGCCTACATGGNCAGATCATGATTATAAACTATTTACAGGATTAGAGATTACAAATTTGCCTGAAAGTTTGATACTTCAAGGCAATCTCAAATTAGATGAGTCTAATGATAATGATTTTGTTAATTCAGATCCTACGGCAGTAGATGATTCAGCAGTAGGTGGACTGATTAGTGATTTATTGTTAGGGTTAGCAGGTAGAATAGTATATGTTGGAGATTTACTTCGTTCAATTCCTCAAGCAGTTCTACAGTCTACAATAGGAGAGGGAGATGGCCAAGTAGAGATAATAATGAGAACTAGGGATGATGAGTTAGCATACTTGGAAGATTTATTTGTATTTTTAACTAGTGACAAATATCTTGATTTAGATGATGGTAGCGGTGATGATTTTTTCGCAATTTATAATCAATCAGCATTTTTAGATGNCAATGCTCCAAACAATAGATCCTCAATATCTCTGAAAAATCTTGATTATAGTTTTAGTGCAAGGGTAACAGATATTGGCGATATTAGTTTTTATTCACAAGATGGTTTTACTAATGTTTCATTAGACATGAAGCCTTCGCGAGATAAACCGTTTAGAGTTTATTTTGAAGGGATAAGTAGTAGTGAAGAGACTACGCATTGGGCAAATATAACTTTGAGTAATATTCCTTCGAACATAAATTTGAATATAGATAATGGTAATTTGCAATATGCAGGAGGAACTAATTCCGATCAACTAATTGATCATATTACCTTCACTAGTTTTGCAAGTGATATTTATTCAAGAATACGATTAGAGCACCTTCCAGGTTCAGCTGAGATAGTAAGTTCAGGTGGGGATCTTAGATTAGTTACAGATAGTTGGTTTAATTTTTCATTTTTAATAACTAATGTTACAGAGAATGGAAAAGCTACAGGATGGATATGGGATACATCAAATTACAATGGTAGTTCTGTTATGCTTTATCAGGATAATATGGGGCAAGAAGGTGAAATTGCAAGTCTTGCAGGAGATTTAGATTGGATACAAGCTTTACGGCTTGATGGAGATGGCACTGGAGANTTAGCAGATTTTAAGATAACACATAGGCAACCCGTTCAGTTCAAAGTTGGAGCTCTTGATGATACAATTTATGAAGAAGATCATATGGGATTAGATGCCTTTGTTTTTGTTGATAGCTTACCTGCAGAAATAGTAGTGGCAGTTCCTCTTTTGAATTCAACAGCAATTCTTGGAGGTGAAGTTTCTGAAGTAAATGATTTGGAAGATGTTGCACAATTNATAGAAGCNTTGTCAGANCTGGGGAAAGCTTTAGTGGATACAGTTGCAGGTTTGTCAATTAATTTAGTCACTAATGTAGAATCATTTGAAACCGTTGCCAGATTCTTTTATGATGTTGATGAAACAGTTTCAGTTACAGCTTGGGTTGACAAAGGCAATATTTCATTACTTGATGAGGAACCTGTTTGGGTGGANGGCCTTTGGTCTAGTCAGAAAGACATTGACGATGAAACAATTCTTGGAGCTAGGATGCTACTCAAAGATTTACCTCAAACGGTAGATGCAAATTATACTTCACGAGGAGATAAAATTGATTTAGAATTGGAATTAGAAGATTTTAATTATGCAGCGAAATCTGATTACATTATATTTAGAGAAGAAGGAATAATTGGTCCACAAGTAACTGCATTCATTGAAGGAATTCCTGCAGGATTAGATTTAGAATTAAANGCCGATTTAGTCCTTAATGCTACAGTAGATAATTTGACATTAACTGGAGATATACAATTTAAAACAGATCAACCAGTTGGTCCAATTTACTTAGTTGTTGATCAAAAAGAAGATGAAAACCCATATCATTTAGAAGCTTTAATTCCTAAATTACCAAGCGATATGAATTTGTCTTTAGATATTCGAGAAAGTAATTTTGGCATAGATATAGATTCAGATCAACCTATTGATTTCTTAGCTTTAGATTTACAACTCGGAGATACAGAAGGCCTTGTAACAAATTGGGTTGAGGGCGTATCACTTAATATGTCTGATGAAGGAGGCATGGATGCAAAAATTTACATTAGAGGTATATCTCCTAAAGTTTCACTTAATTTACTTGATGTTGAAGATGTAGGTACTACTGTAGATTTGGTACTTGAGGATTTCAATAATGATTCACCAGAAATGAGTAGTATTCTGGTTGACGTTACCAATTTTGCTAACAGAAGCGTTTTGTTAAGAATTGATGATTTACCTGAGGAAGTAGATGTTAACGCATCAATATTTCTATCAGATTTGGAGGAGTCAGAGGGTCCTATTGTAGGCAATATTTCATTATTGACTAATAAGCCACTAGGTTCTTTATTTGCATTCATAGAAGATGAAGAATCACAAACAAATCTTGAACTTTCAGTTCCAGAGGTCCCCGAGAGAATAGATTTGGATGTTATTTTGGGTGATGATATTTCAGCTGATTTTAGTTCATCTAGTGCCCCATCAAGAATAATATTGGGTATTGAGTCTGGAAATACTACAGAAATGGATAAATCTTGGACTCATGGCATACTTTTGAGGCAGGATGATCAGGGAGATGTTCTTAGGATGTACCTAGAGGGAACAGTAACNTCAGCTAAGCTATCAACTGAATTTGGAGAACCAGATAAGATAAATTTGGAATTAGGNGATTGGTCACCTGAAACACCTTGGATTTATTTNGACATAAATAGAGGAGAAAATGAAACAGCTATAGAATTATTTTTAGACGAAGTTCAGAAAAACAATAATATTCAAGCTTATTTCCAAACAGGTAAGACAGGCGATAGAGATTTAGATGCTATTTTTGATATAGAACAAANTGCAGGAATAGGTAGAGCTTATCTTANAACACATAANATGACACGCCCCTCCTTTAATGAGGTTTATTTTTCATCCGTTCCTAATGATCTTCGAGCGGACGTTATAGTAGGCAAAGAAATAGATATTATCTATGAAGCAGACAAAGGAATGGATTATATTTGGGTTAAAACAGCTAACAGAGATTATGGTTCTTGGAAATCAGCTCAAGCTATTGTCCATGATGTTCCAGAGTCATTCCATATGGGTATTAACCCTAATTTTGAGTTTGATATGGATAAATCGTTTGTATTTCAAGGTTTTCCAGATTTATTTGTAACCACCAGTTCTCAAGAGATTGATATTATGTTATTAGTCGACGAAGGTTATACTGGCGGGCATTCGGGGACTTTTATAGATGTTAGAAATGTAGGAGATAATACTACAATGCTACTTGATGGCGTAAATTATGTTATTGATTCTCCACAAGGTATTGAAAGTGCATATCTTAGAACAACAACATCACCAGCGACCCCTCAATTTCATTTAGATTATATGGTAATTCATGCAAATGATATAAAACATGTAGAAATAATTCCTAATCAATTATTTGGATTATATCCTGTTTTTGAGTTAATGAATTGTGATGGAGGCCAATTATCTTTTGCAATAGGTGGAGAATTAACACTAGGTCCTATTGAGTTAAAGACATCAGCAGTCATGATGGATCTTCGTGTCAAAGAGGTAGGCGGTTACAACATTCTTCCAACATGGCTTGGAATACAAAAGAATGGCATGGATACAGAATTTGGAGAGAATGAAAAGCATTATATTATGCCAGAACCTGGAATGAGTTTAATTTCTTCAATAGGAGCGACATTATGAATTCAGTAGAACAGCGTAAGATAATTGCAAAGTTTGCAGTAGTCATCGTATCCGTTCTTTTGATATTAATATGTTATTCATATCTTTTACCTAGAACAGAAGTCGAAATAGATACGGTATACCATAGTTCATATTCAGGATTATTTGTACAATCAAAGGTAAGTAATACTGGAACTAAAGAAATTACTGACCTTAAAGTAAAATTGACAGTATGGAATTCTACAGAGTTGCTTGAAAGTGAAACCCATTATCCTGGAGTTTTAAATGCTAAGCAATCCGTAAAATTACCAGTTTTGATATTTGATGGCCCTCATGCAGATTCCTATGAATTAATAATTTCAATGGAATTTAATTCAGATGAAGGAAAACAAGTTTTGAATTATAATTATAAAATTGCAGATTATGGCAATTTAGCTTGGCATGACCAATATTTTAGTTTTTAGACCACACTAATTTTTTTATTATCCAGTCGTTAGANAGTTCCGACTTAACTCCGGACTTAACCCCATGAGCAAACATATAATTTCAGCTTCAGAGATGGAGCGATACGGCTATTGCCCATTATCTTGGTATTTAGATTTAAAAGGTATAGATGCAGAGGGAGAAGAGGTTACATCTGGGGTTGAAAAGCATAAAGAAATAGGAACCTCATTGACCAATTTATTGGTAGAAGAGCAGAAGTCTCGTGAAACTTCTTCTACGTTGTTGACAGTTGTTGGAATGATTATGGCAGTTGTTACAGTAGCACTCATTATTCTTTGGATTTCTACAGATAGTTTGCGTGTTAATATGGGAGTTATTCTTTTGATAATAGGAATAGGTTGGATGCTAGTCGCTTCTTTTTTCCTTTATAAACTTTTAGTATCTACAGAAAAAATTGATAAGTTAAGAGATGATTATAAATTAGGCGAAGAGACTATCGAAACACCAGATGGCTTAACAGATGAAACACCTATTTTGAAATCAGCAACTTATAATCTCGCTGGAAGGCCAGATTATATCATAAAAAAAGGTGAAGATCGTATTCCAGTTGAAGTTAAGACAGGTAGACCACCTAAGGCACCATTTTTTAGTCATGTTTTGCAGATTGGAGCTTATTGTCTGCTTGCAGAAGAAACTTTTGCTAAGAAGCCACCACTAGGTCAAATAAGATATGGTTTTGATAATGAACCACATGAAGTAATTTGGGATGGAAAGTTAAAGAATCTTGTAATTGATAAGTTAGAAGAAATGAATGATATTTTGGCTGGAAAAATGGAAGCCCATAGAAATCATAAAAGNGCAGGTAAGTGNAATAGTTGTTCACGAAGGAAGAATTGTCCAGAACGTTTAGAATATAAGTCGTAGGCATAAATACTTATATCGACTTATCAATTAAGGCACTCTACATGGTTCCCGTTAAAGTAGCTATCTCAGGGCAGCCAGGTACTGGTAAAACCAAAACTGTTCTGAGAATTGCTAAAATGGTTGAAGAAAAATTCAGTATAGGTGGATTTACCACACATCCTATAGAAGAAGAAGGAGAGATTGTAGGTTATAATCTTAAAAATTTTATAACTGGTGAAGAGGAATTATCTGCTTCTGTAAGATGGGATGTTAAACCAAAAGTTCCAGGAAGAAATCCAGAATCTACTCCATTAGGAATTAGACTTGATGCAGTTAATAGAATAGCCACAGCTTCAGTTGAGAAGGNAATTGAAGAATCAGATTTAATTTTAGTTGATGAGGTAGGAAAATTAGTTTCAGAATCTAAAGAATTTAGTGCAGTTCTCAAAGAGGCATTAAAATGTGGTAAACCTATGCTTATAACAATGCATAAACGTTCCAGAAATCCATTACTTCAATCAATTAGAAAAAGAGACGATTTACGAACTCTTGAAGTAACTCCTATTAATTCTGCAATATTACCTTCAAAGGCAGTCAACATATTAAAAACTGGAATGGTTTGATCGAGCATCAAGAAGGTAAGGCAAAATTTATAGCAAATCTTTCAGGTAAAGATAAAGGTCCGGGAAAAATAAAGGGAGTTTTTTACAATCCCTCTATGAAATTTAGTAGAGATTTAAATGTCGAATTTGCAAAAAAGCTAAATTTCAAAGGCTTATTTCTTGATGGTATGGCTGCTTCAGGTATTCGAGGAATTAGGCTTGCATTAGAGTGTGGTTTTGATGTTGAATTTTGTGATACTTCTAAATTAGCAGTGGAGACAATAAATACTAATTTAAAATTAAATGAGATTGATTCAAAAGTATTNCATGATGAGGTTCAGAACCAGGTAAAGGCAAAAAAGTATGATTGGATAGATATAGATCCTTTTGGAACTCCAGCACCATATCTTGAAGCTGTAATTGAGAATGTGACAAATGGAGGGATATTGGGCATTGCAGCTACAGATACAGCAGTTCTTTGCGGCGCAAAACCATCTATTTGTTTCAAAAGATATGGTTCTTATTCAATGAAAAGAGTAGCTGCAAAAGAAGTAGGAATAAGGATATTATTGGGTAAAATACAGACTTTAGCTAAGCAACACAAAAGAAGTATAGAGCCATTATTATCTTATTCTGAAGGCCATCATTTGCGTGTTTTTTTAAAAATTACCAAGGAAAAAAATATTCAGTTAAGGTGGCTTGATTATGATATGAAAGTTTTAGATACAGAAGCTTCAGCTACAGCAGGTCCAATTTGGATTGAAAAAATAATCAATTCAGATTTAGTTCCAGATAATTGTGAAGGACAATTAGGTAAATTTTTTGAGATATTAAAGAAAGAAGCAAATGGCCCTCCTGGTTTATTTGATATAAATGATATAGCAAGAGNTGCTCAAATAGGTCAAACACCTAAAAAAGTAAAGATAATAGAATGTTTAGAGAAGGAAGGTTTTTTTGCAAGTAGTAGTGTTTTCTCCCCTCTTGGAATTAAAACGAATGCTCCTCCTGACATAAGAATCAAAGCGATTGAAATTGCCCAATCTTTATAATGACCCTTTTTGTCCATGCAATCCTATGGAAGTTACAGTAGTAAACAAAACTAAAAACGAATTGGAGTTTGAAATTCATGGCGCAAGTGAGACTTTACTTGGNCCGCTCATGAATCACACACTTGCAAATTCAAATGTTGAATATGCTTCTTACTACATGGGACACATAGTATTAGATAATCCTAAATTTTATGTTCGTACGAAAAAAGGTACACCAAAAGCTTCAGTNTTGAAAGCAGTTGAGAAAATAATCGCAGATATAAAAATCACTAGTAAAGCGATTTCAAAGTGAATGAGTGTAGTTAGTCAACATGTTGTTGGCTCAGAGTCTTTTTTTTCAAAGACACCTGGAATAGGAGGTAAACTTAGAAAGCAATCGGAGGATTTTGAGGTTGAAGAAGTAGTTTCCATACCAGGTCGTTCNCATTGGATTTGGATGCAAGATAGTCCTAATGGTAAGCATCAAATAGTAAAAATTAAAGCTAAAAATTGGGATACTCATGTTTTAGTAAAGGAATTGTCTCGNAAGTTAAATATTGGNCAAAAATCTATTGGTTTTGCAGGAACAAAAGACAAGAGAGCAATAACCACACAACATTTTTCAATCAAAACTTCTGTAGATAATTTACCTAAAATTGATTTAGAGAATATAGNTGTAGATTTTTTGCACAGTTCAATAAAGCCTATTCGTTTAGGTAATTTAGTAGGAAACAAATTTAGGATAAAAGTAACAAATTCAGATAATAATAAAGATAATATAANTAACATTTTTTCAGATCTTAATGGCTTCTTTCCAAATTATTTTGGTGTACAAAGATTTGGTTCAGTNAGACCAATAACTCATATCGTTGGAGAAAAAATAGTAAATGGAGATTATGAAGGTGCAGTTTTTGATTATCTTACACTTAGTTCACCAAAGTTTGCAGGCCATGAAGGTCGAGAATATTTGTCTAAAACTAGAGATTTTACCAAATCGTTAGAAAAATTCCCTCCACATATGATGTTTGAAAGGCAACTTTTAGGTCATCTATCTAGAAATGCAGAGGATTATACTGGTGCNATTCTTCAACTTCCTGAAAATTTATCCAAAATGTTAGTACATGGATATCAAAGTTTAATTTTTAACAAAGTTCTTGACATGCGAATAAAAGAGGGTATGGACGCCAGTTTACCCCAAATTGGAGATTGCGTTATGCCTGCAGATGGCTATGGGGGGCCAGATCAGAGAGTTACAATCGAAGTTACAGAAAGAAATCAATCAAAATTATCAAAAAGATGTTACGAAGGCAAAGCTTGGGTAGCAGGACTATTGCCAGGAGCAAATAGTAAATTTTCAAAAGGAAGGCAAGGTGAATTAGAAAAAGAAGTAATGAATGAATTTGNAGTTAAATTTGAAGATTTTATAATCGAAGAGATGCCTGAATTATCATCTTATGGTATGTATAGACCTTTATTTCAAAAATACAATGACCTTGATATCGAGTTTGATTCAGAAAATCCGATATTTAGTTTTTGGTTACACAAGGGCACTTATGCCACCTCATTTCTACGTGAAATAATGAAATCAATGGATGTGACTGTTTATTGAAGAAAGTCAATTGTATAATTTTTGATTGTGATGGGACATTAGTTGATAGTGAGCCTTTGACTAACAAAGTTATAGCTGAAATGGCAGGAGAGCTTGGAATAACAATGACTTGGGAGGAAGCAACTAAATTATGGGGCGGTAAAACAATAGATGCTGTTGTTTATGGTATGAAAGAGTTGTCAGGAAATGAATTGCCTGATGATTGGGTTCCTAGGTTAGTACAAAACGTATCGAATGCTTACAAGTACGACTTAGTTCCTATGGATGGCATATCAGAGGTTTTAGATTCATTGAAAATACCAACTTGCGTAGCCTCCAATGGACGGCCAGGGCATGTAGAAAATTCTTTGAAGATTACAGGTCTTTACAAATATTTCAGAGGCAAAGTTTACACTGCATCCGAAGTAGCTAATCCTAAACCAGCACCAGATCTATTTTTGTATGCAGTTGACAAAATGGGTTTACCAAAAGAAGAATGTGTAGTTATTGAGGATAGTATACCAGGAGTTACAGCNGCAGTTACNGCAGGAATAAGAGTTTTAGGATTAGTGAAAATGATTTCAGAGAAAGAATTAGAAGAAGCTGGCGCCGAACCTTTTACAAACATGCGCGAATTACCTAAACTATTAGGTTTGTAATGAAATCAATTGTAAAATTATCGTCTATTTTAATAGTGGGTTTATTGTTAGGAGCGATTTTCAATCAGATGTTGTATGATAGAGATTTTGATGGAATTCCTAATGATAGTGATGATTTTCCTACAGATTCTAGTGAGTGGAGTGACAATGACTCGGACGGGATAGGNGATAATTCAGANATAGATGATGATAATGANGGATTTAATGATTCAGAAGATTTATTTCCGTTTGATTCNTCAGAGAACTCAGATAATGATTTAGATGGAATAGGTGATAATTCAGATACAGANGATGATAATGATGGTTTCAATGATTCAGAAGATTTAGATCAATACAATGATTTGGCACTAAAATTTCATTTTCAGTCAATTAACTTAATTGATAAACAAAATAATAGACAAACAGCCCCCATCATTTTCTTTTTGTATCAGGGAGATGAGCAGTTAAACCGATTTGATGATGCTGGCAATCCATGGAATGTNCCCTGGCAAGAAGAATATAATCTGACAGTAGACTTTGAATTTAATGTTCCAGATAATCAAACTTTACATGAATTTACAATAGTGGCATATTTTTTGAAATTTCGAAATTCAGAAGAATTAGACATAAGTAGTTCAAATTCTAGTTATAGAGAAACAATAATTTACAATTTGGAAACTAGGACTTGGAATAATTCTAATGNCACTCTTGATGGTAGTTCNGATAATTCCGATGATTTAGATGATGCCCTATTAGTTTTGGAAATAGAAGTTTTTAATTTTGGTTATCTTAAATCGTTTAGCTGGTCATATATGTTTGATGATTATCAATTTAGCTATAATTTTGATCCTAAAAGATATTCTTATTATGTTGGNCAATCACATAAGATATCTAATTATAGAGATTATCTTAATTTTGTCACAGTAGATGAGCCGGCCTTGATTGATATAGCCTATATTCTTCATAATATGTCAGAAGAGGAAAATTTTGATTCAGAAGAAGAAATTAATTTTATTTTAAGTTTTTCTCAATCATTAAAATATTCAGAAGACAATATAACCTCAGGAGTTGGTGAATATCCAAGATATCCCATTGAAACTTTAGTAGATCAAACAGGCGATTGTGAGGATACTTCAGCACTTTTGATATCTTTAGTTGAAATTTTGGGCTTTCATGCATCTATAATATTAATACCTGAAGCATGGGAGGGATATGGTCATGCAGCAGTTGGTATCAATGTTACAGGCGCTACAGGAGTGCATTACATACTTAATGAAGGAAAGTCCAATGAGATTAGCTATTATTATGCAGAGACAACTGCGCCAGGGTGGAGATTAGGACAAATGCCAGATTTGGAGTCTAATAGTGCATATATTTACGAGGTAAAATGAGCGATTCAGATATTGATCAAGAATATTTAGTCAAAGTTGATGACGAAGTTTATGGTCCAATTTCTGAGGAGAGATTAATAGAAGATTTAGGTAAGGGTGAGTTATCTAAAGATGCAAGATTCTGGGATGGAGAGGATTGGTTGCCTATAGGTTTCTTATTAGAAAATAATATTTGGAATGAAGATGATTGGGGAGAAACAAAAGAAATTGTCATAGATGGCCCTCCACTCCCAGCTAATTTAGCTTGGAAAGATACGAAAGTTGACGGCAGGTGGCTGATGATTTATGGCGATCATTTAGTTGTTGAAGGAGGAGGTTTCCGTAAGGAAGATATTGGTTCCTTGTTTACTGGAGAACCTCGTGAAGGTGGAATCCCAATACCAAAAATTCTAAATGTAAGTATAACTAAATATGATACA
>PBGF01000008.1 GCA_002718915.1 Methanobacteriota archaeon
AGTTTCATCTTCCACAGCTTCTACGATAGGTTCAGCTTCTACAGCTTCTTCTACAACAGTTTCAACTTCATCTGTGATAGTATCAATTTCCAGAATAGATTCGGCCTTTGAAACATCTTCTGCAACAGTATCAGCTTCTACTTCTAAATTATCAAAAGAATCCATATCCCAATCATTATTACTTTCAACAATATCCACTTCAGCTACAACAGGTTCAGCTTCTAGAATTGTAGGTTCTGCAGCTACAAAAGCAGGTTCAGCTTCAACAGCCTCAAATTCATCTTCTATTTCAACAACAGCAGGTAAAGTGCTAATCTCCTCTTCAAAATCACAAGAAATACAAAGTGTTGTACTCTCATTTTGATAACTAAAAACAGCATTACAATTTCTACAAATCTTTATTTTCTCATTACCAAGATTATCTAAAAATTCTCTTACATTTCCATATTTTCCGGGGGAATTAGACATTTTTTTATTTCATCTCCAAATTAATGAGTGAGTGACTCATTTTAACATGTGTTTCAGTGTATATAAAATATTATATTAAATTATCAATTACATTGATTATTTTTTCTTCCCTTCGTTCCCATATGTATTTATCTCTTGCAAATTTTATTGTATTTTTACTAATTTCTTTGTTAGATAATTGACTTAAGAGTGTTACAATTCCCTGAGCAATTTCAGCAGTATTAGTGGAATCAACAGCAATTCCACATTTTTCTTTTTTTATTAATTTATCGGACATATGCCCTTTGGAAGTTACAACAGGTAGCCCCATAATTAAATATTCAAATATTTTTGTAGCTATTGCTTTCATATACCTTTCAGAATCTTGCAATATGCATAAACCAATATCAGCTTCAGAAAAATGAGGAGCTAGTTCAGTGTAATTTATCCAACCTTTCCATTTAATATTCAAATTATTTTTTGAATCATATGTTTTAGCCCACTGTTCTAATTTTTTGTCATAAAAACCCCCAACGATTGTTAAATCAGCTTTAACATTCTTTTTTACTATTTTGTAGGCCTTTATCATTTTTTCCACACCTCTTTCTTTAGTTAAACTTCCTACATAAAGAATATTTGGCTTTACACTTTCCTTTTTAGTTTTAGATAATGGAAAATCTAAAATGGTGGGGTAATTTGGAATTACAGTTACAGGTCCAAATCTCTGTAGTTGTTTTCCAAGCTTATTATCAACAGTAATAATGTGGTCAGTTGCAGGAGCTGCAAAGCTGATGGCAATCTTGGTTAAAAGAGCAGAAAAGTCACCTTGTAATTCTCTTTTCATAGGAACTAAATATTCATGACAATCCCATACAATTGGAGTTTTAGTAATTTTTTTTAGTATCCAACTATAAACGAGTGGATCAAGTTCATGACAATAAAATAGGTCATATTTTTTTTGAAGAGCTTTCTTCAATATTTTTAAAGCGGTAAATCCAAAAGGACCTTTTTTACTAATACAGTGAACAACAATATCATCTATTTTTTTCTTATCAGTGACATTATGTGGAGTTATAATTTCTATATTATGTCCATTTTTAGCTATGGATTTTACTTCTTTATACACCCTCTGATCAAAAGGGTTGAAGAATTCTCTATCACAAATTACACATATATTTGCCACAATAGCCTATGGCGGTAGTTCTAAAACCTGTCTATTATGCAGAATTATGAAAGTTTTGATGGTTGCGCCTTCTGTCAGGGTGCCAGACACGTTAGGTCAAACCCTACATCAANTGGCATTAGCTAATGGCCTAGCTAAGAGAGGAATTNAAATTACATTGCTGTGCAGATATGATNCTAATAATGAAATAGATAAATTCCATTCTAATCTTAATTTNTTGTCAATTAGNGATCCAAAACTTCCATTTGAACGACTAATTTTTACATANAATTCCTATAAATCGGCTTTGAAAGAGTTGAAATCAAAGAATTATGATTTAGTTCACGATAGGGGATATATCTTTGCAGGTTCTGGCGTAAGAGCTGCAAGTGAATGTGGAGTTAAATCCATTTTACAAGTAGACGATAATTGGATTCGTTCTGAAAGATCAGCAACTAAATTTGCAAAGTATTGGTTATATAACAAAAAAGCAATTGAATCCTGTTATAATCAAATTGAAAAAGCAAATGGAGGTTTTACAGTGAGCGCGGTCTTAAGAGAACAGATAACAAAATGGAATTCTAAAGCACAAAATTTTAATGTAATACAAAATGGATATGAAAGTGACTTATTCACACCAGATGTAAAACCTCTAGGAATCAAACAGAAGCTTGGAATTACTGGTAAATTGGCAGTATTTGTTGGAGCNCTAGGNCCATGGCATGGAATTGATGAAATAATATCAATAGCTAAAGATAATGCTTCACTGAATGTTGTGGTTGCGGGTGGAGGATATGGAAACAANCTTCCATTAATAGATAATCTACATCATATTGGGCGCTTAGGAAGAGAGGATGTTCCAAGATTGCTTGTTGAAGCNGATATTGGNCTTGCACCATATCCTAATTTAGATTATGGTTTCTCACCATTGAAAATTTATGAGTATATGGGCTGTAAGTTACCCGTTTTTGCTACGGATTTACCTTCAGTTAGAGAGGCTACAGAAGGAAATGCCTTTTTAGCTAAGCCAGGAAAATTATCTTTTTTAGTTTCAAGTTTAATGGATGATGGAAAAGAGTTGGATAGAATTGCTGAATCTGCATATAATTATGCTACCACAAGGAGAACATGGGAAAATACAATAGATGAAACTATTGAACTATATGAGAGAATAATATGAGTTTNGCTCCAGGACATATTAGCTTAACATTTGCAATACATTCTNATCGAGATCCGATAAAAATGGGTTCAACAGGTTTGGGTATTGTTTTGCCTCAAGGCGTTTATTGTTCAATTGTCGATGAAAAGAGAAAGAAAAATGATAATATTATTTTCGTAGAAAATCAGATTACAGAAGATCCAGTAGTTACTAGAGCAATTGAATTATTAGGTTACGGAAATAAAGGTTTATCTATATATTTGAGAAGAGATTTACCTATAGGCTCAGGTTTTGGTATTTCTGGAGCTTCAGCTCTAGCGGCTTGTCTTGAATTAGATAAAAATTTACAGAATTGTACTTTAGCAGCACATCAGGCTGAAATAGAATATAAAACAGGATTAGGTGATGTAGTAGCTATTTCTTCGGCACTTTCAGTAGGGAATTTTCCATTAATTGTAGAAAGAAGAACGCCAGGAGCAAACGGAGAAACATCGACATACAGTGTAAAAAATAAATTGGCAATTTGTATTTCAGGTATGGGCAGGAACACATCAGAAATAATATCAAGTCCAGAATGGGCGGAGATAATCAATACTGTATCTTTAAATTTGAATGTTGCAGATTATGATATTCGTTCAGTAATAAAAGCAGGTCGTATTTTCACAGAAAAATCAGGATTAATTAATGAGAATTTAGCTGAAATTCTAGATTCAGTACCTTTAGGTGCAGTGTCTTCAGTTGCACATTTAGGTACTTCAATTNTTGCAGTCTCAGATAATATTTTTGAATTATCTGAATGTTTAGAAAAATATGGTGAAGTAAAAATTTACTAAACTGATGGTTTGTTTACTTTATTTGAAAATTCTGAACTAGGTATAAATTTAGTCAAGTTATCTAATAATCCTTCTTTACTTGGACTTGCAGTAAGAATATTGTCTAGTACTTCTTTGAGAGTTGAAACAGGAATTACTTCAATAATACCTTTATATTTTGAATCAAGTAAGACGTCTTGAGCATTCATTGAAGGGATAAGTACTTTAGTAACTCCTGATTCTGCTGCAGCTTCTATCTTTGCAGTTACACCTCCAACAGGCAAGACTTGTCCTCTAACACTCAAAGAACCNGTAAGTGCGACAGTTTGATCAATTTCAGCATTTTCTAATGCAGAGATTACAGCAGTTGCAATAGANACAGATGCAGAATCNCCTTCNACACCTTCATAAGCTCCAACAAATTGAACATGTATGTCATATTTGGAAATGTCTTCTCCTGTATATTTTTTAATTAAAGCAGATACATTCTCGACAGCTTCTTTTGCNATTTCTCCTAATTTTCCAGTAGCTATAACTCTGCCATGATTTTTGTATTGTGCAGGTGTAACTTCNGCTACAATAGGCATTAAGATTCCAGCCATTTCAGCCATTCCTGAATTGGCACCCATTACAGCTAGACCATTTACCATTCCAATTTCAGATCCCTCCACCGAATAAGTTTTGTAATCTTTTCTTCTTTCAACATATCTGTCAGCAATTTGCTGCTCTAATGGCTTAGCAATACTTTTTGCAGTTACAACGTGTTCAGCTGTAACAGTATTTTCTTCCAGTTCCCTTGAAACATCTCCAGCAACTCTTACTAATCCACCTAATTCTCTTAGCCTTAAACTTAGATGGTTTTGTCTTCCGGCTCTCCTTTGTGCTTCATGTATAACTTCTCCAATGGCACCTTTTGAGAAATGCCCTATTTTTTCATCTTTTGCTACTTCTTGAGCTATAAATCTTACTAATTTTTCACGNTTTTCTTGCGAATCAGGTATAGTAGAATTCATATAAACTTCATATCCATAACCACGGATTCGACTTCTTAATGCAGGATGCATTCCTTTTATTGCATCTAAATTTCCTGCAGCAACTAAAACAAAATCACAAGGTACTGGTTCAGTTTTTGTCATAGCTCCAGCAGATCTTTCGGATTGTCCNGAAATTGAGAATTCTCCTTCTTGTATTGCAGTTAAGAGAGATTGCTGTGACTCTATCCTTAGAAGATTGATTTCATCAATGTATAATACTCCTCGATGGGCTTTGTGTATTGCTCCAGCTTCAACTCTATCGTGAGCAGGCGTTTCCAACCCTCCAGATTGGAAAGGATCATGTCTAACATCACCTAACAATGCACCAGCATGTGCACCNGTTGCATCNATAAAAGCTGCCTCAGCNTCGTATTTATGTAGTACTAATCCTTTTGGAACATTCGCAGTATCATTTCTTTGATTAGTATATCGCATTGCCATAAATATGAATGCAGCAGCAATTAAACTGTAAAAAATTATCATTGGATTGCTAAATCCAGTAGTTATAAACCACAAAATACCAAAACCAACAACAGTAAAAACAATCAACATTTGCGATTTGGCTTTTTTCTCTTTTTCAATCATTGCCTGTGCTTTTTGTACTTGAACAATTTCTTTACCTTTTCCAGAGGGAACAACTCTCACTCTAGGTTCATTGTTATCTTCGTGATTATGATATACGAGTACGTCTTGTAATTCTTCTTTAGGTAGTAATTCAGACATAGATTTTGCAAGCATTGATTTTCCAGTTCCAGGATCTCCAATCAGCATAACATGCCTCTTTTGTTCAGCAGCTTTCCTTACAATCTCCACACCTTGCTTTTGACCAATTACCTGATCAACAAGCATTTTAGGAACTGCAATATCTTCTGTAGACTCTATGTCTAAGTCTTTTACCCATTCACGTGGGTCTTTCAGTTCACTATCTTTTTTAGGCATTTAGAATTGTTACTCGTCACTAGTAGATATATAAGTTTCGAGCTAAAGTTCTACATTTTCAATATTATCTTCTTCTGTTTCTTCATTATCAGAATTATCAAGCAAAACAAATTTTGTTCCATAATGAAGTATTCCACTTTCACTATCTTCTCCTAATTTTCTGAATACAGATTTAACTTTCATACCTGATTTAACGTTATTAGGTTCACAATCAACGATTTGAGAAGTTATTTTTGGTCCTTCATCTAGTTCAATAATAGCCATACAGTAAGGTCCAAACATTTCATATCCAGTTTGTGCTTGGTGGACTACAGTTGCAGTAACTACTGTTCCAGTTCCTTTGAATTGATAATCTTCCATGCTTCCAATTGATTCTCTTCCAGCTTCTGGATTGAAACTTCTTCTTGGATAGTGATATGTGTCAGTTATTTTACAATAGGATCCAATTAAATTATATCTAGTATCTAATTCTCTCCAGAATCTTGGTACTGACATTATTCAGCCTCCAATATATGTACTACTGCAGTAGCTGCAGTACCGCCGTGATTTTCAGCAAGAGCCAATTTAGCATTATTAACTTGACGTTCATCAGCTTCACCACGTAATTGCTTAACAAGTTCAATTATTTGTGCAATTCCTGTAGCTCCTGGAGCATGTCCTCTTGCCTTCAGTCCTCCACTTGTATTTGTAGGCATTAATCCACCTAATTTAGTTTCACCTTCAAGGCTTTTTTGAGCAGCCTCTCCTCTCTTGAAAATACCTATTTCTTCAAGTGCAATTATTTCAGAAATTGTAAAGTTATCATGTACTTCAATTAAATCTAGATCTTCGGGCTTTTTGTTAGCTTCCTCGAAAGCTTTTTTGGCAGCAATTTTTATTGCTGGAAGTCGATGTAAATATTTTCTATGATGTAAACTTAAAGTATCTGAAGCTTGACCAGATCCAATAATTTTTATAGGTTTTTTTGTAAATTTCTTTGCTTTTTCAGAAGCACACAATACAACTGCTGCAGCTCCATCACTATTAGGTGCACAATCTAGCATTCTCAAAGGTGTAGATACCATTCCAGATTTACTTACNGCTTCAGCATTCAATGCAAAAGGAAATTGAGCCATTGGATTTAGTGAGGCATGATAATGATTTTTTGCAGCNACAGATGATAATTGTTCTCTCGTTGTTCCGTATTCGAGCATGTGATTTTGGGCAATTATAGCATGAAGTGAAGTAAATGTAGCACCAGCCTTTGCTTCCCATTGTTCATCAGATCCCATACTGACAGTATATGACGACTCGGAATCACTAACATCGGTCATTTTTTCAGCACCTCCGACAACGGCTATATCAATAAATCCTCCAGCAATGGCCATGTATGCTTGTCTGAGAGCAAGACCACCAGACGCAGAAGCTGCTTCTACTCTTGTCGCAGGTATGTTTTGATTAGCTAATCCACAATAATCGGCAATTAATGCACTTACATGTTCCTGTTGAAGAGTAGAACCTGCAGCCATATTTCCAATGTATAATGCATCAATGTCATTACTTGTTATTCCTGCATCATTTATTGCAGCAAGTCCAGTTTCAAGACCCAATTCTCTTAGTGATTTATCCCATAATTCACCAAATTTTGTTATTCCAACCCCAATAATGCTAACATCNCTCATTTTGAATCTCCCATGTTTAATTTTCCACGATATTTTGCATATGTGGCGTAGTTAATAATTTCCATTCTGGANATCATGTCTTCTATGGTTTCACTTCGATCCATTTTCTCTATTTCATCAGTTACAGTTAGNTCAAATCCATCACTTCCAGCTCCAGAACCATATGCAATGGCAAGTATTCTATCACCNGGTTTTGCTATATCTAAAATTGCAGCTAATCCAAGGAAAACTGCACCGGAATATGTGTTACCGATTCTTGGCGTTAATAATCCTGTCTTGTATTGTTCTTCATTAAATCCTAGACTTTTAGCTGCCCTAATTGGGAATTTACCATTAGGTTGATGTGTAACTACATAATCATAATCTTCAGGTTTGCTTCCAGCCATATCCATAATCATTTTTCCGCACATCATAACGTGTTTGAAGAATGCAGGTTTTCCTGTAAATCTTCCTCCATGTCTCGGATATTTTTGACCTTCTCTTCTCCAAAAATCAGGTGTGTCTGTAGTATAAGATGTAGTATGATTTATGGTAGCAATAACATTTTTGTCNCCTATAATCATNGCTCCACCNCCTGCTGAGGCACTATACTCTAATGCATCACCTGGAGCTCCTTGAGAAGTGTCAACGCCTATTGCAATACCATTTTCTACTTGCTTATTTCCTACGATACCTAAGCAAGTTTGTATTGCTGCAGTTCCGGCCTTACATGCAAATTCAAAATCAGCAGCAGTCAAGTTTGGAGTTGCCCCAATAGCCTCTGCCACAATTGTTGATGTTGGTTTTACTGCATATGGGTGTGATTCTGATCCTGTATATATTGCACCAATATTATTTCCATCAATTTTAGCCCTTTTCATTGCTAATCTTGTAGCTTCTACGGCAATAGTGATAACATCCTCATCAGGTCCAGGGACCGATTTCGAATACACATTCAAATTTTTAGCCCATGCACTACCGTCTGCACCCCAAACAGATGCAATTTCTCCAGTCTCTATTTTGTGACTGGGTATGTATGCTCCATAACTTACGATTCCACTCATATTTTNCTCAATTAAATTTTTTTAGTATTGTAACTATCTCCTCTTCATTCATCTCAGTTCTAACTAGAACAATTCTCTCCATCTCTGCTAATTTAGTAGCAAGTTTATCAATTGTTTTTGGTTTCACATAGATAACTACTCTGGGTTTAACAGGATGTGCTCTAATTGCAATCATAGGTGATCTACCATAGTGTACGCCCGAGAAGAAAATAGCCCTTTCATTTGACCAGCCATACAAATCTCCAAAAACATTAAACGTAGTGATTGCTTTTAATGAATCAACAATAGTGTAACCATAGATAGGTCTTTCTAAGATTTCTTCATTTCCTGAAAGAATTTCCCCTTTAATTTCTTGAATCAATTTAGTTATAGGTGTTCCAGTATTAAATTCTCTGATATCGTAAACAGCACTGTTGTTATCTTTTGCAAACATACTACTTACAATTTTACCACCTTGAGCTTTATCATATTCTACCATAGCCTCAACAAATTTTCTGACGGTACCAATTCCCGGTGAAGCTCTCCTTCCTTTTTCAAAATCACAAACAACAGATGGTTTTACATTAAGAAGAGAAGCAAGATTTTTCTGTGAAAGTTTGAAAATATTTCTCCATTTTTTTAAAGTATCTCCTGGTTTTTCGGAAATTACAATTTCTCCAGCCATTCTTCTAGTTAGTTGTTTTTGCACGAGCTTCGATTTGAGGGCAGTATATAATTATTGTGTATCTGAGTTCGGCAATTTGCTAATTATGATTAAATATTAAATAGAACGAAGAGAAATGAATATTGTGTCATCTAAAGACTGGGTTCCTAAAAAAATATTCCTGACAAAGGGTAAAGGCGTGAGCAAGGAACGCTTAACTTCCTTTGAGCTTGCTTTAAGAGAAGCAGGTATAGCTTCACTAAATTTGATTACAGTTTCTAGTATTTTACCACCCGGTTGTGATTTTGTAACTCAAGAAGAAGGAACAAAATTATTGAGCCCGGGGCAAGTAGTTCCTGTCGTTCTTGCGCGTTCTGATAGTAATAAACTTGGTGATTTAGTAAGTTCAGGAGTTGGCGTTGCGATTCCTAAGAATAAGGAACATTATGGATATCTTTCTGAGCATCATTGTACAGGAATGGACAATTATNCAATGGAGGAATATGTAGAAGATTTAGCAGCTGAAATGTTGGCCACTACATATGGTGTAAATTTTGATCCTGATGCCTCTTGGGATGAAAAAAGAGAATTATGGAAAATAGATAATCGAATTGTGAAAACTAAATCTATAATTGAAACTGGAAAGCTTGATGCAGAAGGTTATTGGTGCACTACAGTTTCTGCAGCAGTTTTGATACTTTGAAATTAAGAAAGATTTAAATGCTCTAAGAGTTTAGTATAATCGAGCACATGCGTCCAGCCTCTGCAATATGGTCATTTCGGGAAAGTATTTCACCTTCAGCTTTATCTGTGACTTTAGATGGAAGACATACAGCCATAGGAACAAGAAATGGACTGATTTTTTTAAATTCAAGAGGTAGGCCATTATGGTTTAACAAAAAAATTCGTAGAATTATGGATGTATCAGTTTCTACACGCAGTGGTAAAATTGCAGTGGGAAGTTCTCAGAAAGTTCTCTATCTCCTAAATACTAAGGGCAAATCACTTTGGCATAGAGAATTAGATAGTTCTGTTATTTCTGTAAGTATTTCGTCAAGAGGAAATTTGATTGCAATAGGAACAGATGAAGGAAAATTAATGCTATTTGATGGAAAAGGAAAGAAAAAATGGGAAGTTCATCTTAGTAATTCNGATTTTTCTGTAAATGCAGTAGACATAACTTCAGATGGAGAATTCATAGTTGCAGGAACAGATTACTCACATTTGTATTTGTATGATTCAAATGGTAATGTTTTATGGTCAAAGGAAACTGGTTCAGAGGTCCTTAAGACTTGCATTAGCTCTAATGGAGATTATTTAGGATATTTAACAAGCGATCGTAAATTTTCTTTTTGTGTCAAAAATTCTAGAGTGCTTTGGGAGAATACTTTTGATTCGCAACCGTTGTGGATTGATATGGCACAAACTGCAGATTTTGTGTCAGTAGGAGAATCTTCAAATAAAGTTAATTTGTATAATAAATCTGGCAGAAAAGTTTGGGGATTTCGGAGCGAAATTTCTAGACTAGGAGTTATGGCAAGTGGTGGGGGAAATGTTATTCTAGGTAATAAGGGAGGTATTTTCAATTATAGTTTAGAGCCATACCTAAAGAGAATATTGAATAGTTGTCAGAAAAGCATAGTTAAGGCTACAGACCAAAATCTTGATACGGCTAAAGCTAGGAAAACATACGATATAGCATCGAAGAACTTTTCAAATTCTAATTACTTAGAATTTTTGATTAATATTCAAAAGGCACGAAATTTTGCAAGAGAAGCACGCGTTATTGAGAGTGAAGCAACTCCAAGTGAAAGACGATTAGAAAGAAATGAAATAGAAGAATCTCACACTTTACCTCAAGAAAATACTGAAGATGAAATGATGGCAAAATTAGTTCAATTGGCAGAAATGAGAGAAAAAGGCATACTTTCTGAGGAGGAATTTATAATGGCTAAATCGAAACTTTTACGTATCTAATAAAATATAATTAACTTAATATAATATCATTATATTTGGTAATTATGACGACTCCCACTACATCCGATATTTTGCTAGAAAATGCAACAAAATATGCAAACATGCCTGCCTTATCCTCAAAAGATAAATCAGGCAATTGGAATACAACAACATGGGCAGAATTTTCTGGAGAAACAATGGCTGTTGCAAAGTCGTTAACGGCTTTAGGTTTCCAGAAGGGAGACAAATTAAGTATTTATTCATACAACAGGAAGGAATGGTACATTGCATATGCTGCAGCTAATTTTTGTAACGGTGCAGGAGTGGGTGTTTACCATACTTGTTCACCAGAAGAGGTAGAATGGGTTGTTGGTAATTCAGACTCTAAATTTGTTTTTGTGGGTCATAACCCTATGGATGGTGGAGATAATGAGAAAATGTGTTCCCATAGACTTCACAAAATAATGGACAAGCTTGATAAAGTGGAAAAAGTGATTGTAATGGATGGAGTTGACATGCCNTCTCACGAAAAGACAATATCTTGGTCAGATTTCATTTCAGAAGGAAAGGATGTAGAGGATTCAAATATTCATAATTCTATTAAATCTATAAAGCCAGAAGATACAGCTACTTTGATCTATACTTCAGGAACAACAGGGAATCCTAAGGGTGTAGAACTAACTTATGATAATTTTGAATATGAGATATCAAAAGTTCTTGAAATTCAAAGTTATAATCAGGGAGATGGTTACGTATCTTGGTTACCGTGTGCACATGTTTTCGGTCAATTAGTAGATAACCATGCATGGATTCGAGAGGCATTGCACATGCGTGTTGTGGATAATCCATTACATGCAATAGATTATTGTAAAGAAGTTCAACCACATTTGTTTATCGGTGTTCCAAGAATTTATGAAAAAGTGTATTCAAATTTAGTTGCAGGTTTAGGTGGAAAAGTTAAACTTTTAGGAATACCTCTCTTAGGTGGAATTATAAAGAAAAAAGCAAAAGCCAAGATTGGTATGTCTAATTGCATTTACGCAATTACAGGTGCAGCGCCAATTAATCCAGANATTTTAGAGTTATTTCACAAATTAGATATTCCATTGTTTGAAGGTTACGGTATGACTGAAACTTCAGCAGGGGCAACAATTGGTCACAAAGGTGCAAACAAATTTGGATCTGTTGGAAAACCATTTGCAGGAGAAATTAGAATTCACAATCCTAATGAAAAAGGCGATGGAGAGATTCAGTTTAGAGGTCGTCACGTGATGAAAGGTTATTACAATAATCCTGAAGCAACAGCGGAGACAATGGATGGAGATTGGTTAAAATCAGGAGATTTGGGTAGAAAAGATTCAGATGGTTTTGTGTATGTTACAGGAAGATTAAAGGAAATATATGTTAGTTCAGCAGGTAAAAATATTGCTCCATTAGTAATAGAAGAGACTATGAAATCAATGCCTTTGATTTCACAATGTATGCTTGTAGGCGATAATAGAAATTATTGCACAGCTTTGTTTACATTAGATGTAGGGGCAATACTTAGAGATAAGCACGGTCTTGATGGTGCAACAGAGGTCCCTAAAGATCCGAATGAACAAATTGCTAAATTAGAAGAATTAGGTTCTAAATTGTCAGATTATACAGATAGTCCTGATATACATGCTGAAATAGATGCACAAGTTCAAGAATTAAATAAAAAATTCAATAATCCAGAACAAGTCAAGAAATTTACAATTTTGCCAAGAGATTTAAATGTTGATGAAGGTGAGCTAACACCAACACTTAAGATTCGTAGAAAACAGATTAATGATAATTGGTCTAAAGAAATAGACGCAATGTATAATTAATAGGATGTTACGACAAACATTTTTCGTTGCTTCGTGTCTCGGAGCTTTAAATCTATATTTTGCAGAAGATACAATTTTACAGATTCTTTCAGGATTATTAGTTTTGTTNAGTTTAGGCATATCAATTGTCTGGCCTGAGCCACTGCCNCCACCTCCAGCACCAGATTTGTGGTCAGACGCTCCAGTGAAGAAAGAAAGAGAAATGAAAACTTGTTCTAGTTGCGGTAAGGCCGTAGATGAAAAATGGTCTATGTGTCCTTATTGTTCTAAAAAAGTATAGTCTTTTTTACATACTATAAACTTTTATCACACAGTCTTGATAGGAAAAAGTGGAAAGATTAAGAATATTTGCAATAGCTGCACTATTGGCATTTACTTCATTGCCAGTATCTGGGATGTCAAATCCAGAATATTTAGTTAAAAATAAATCTGAAATACCTACTGTAAAAATAAATGATTGGCATACTTCTTTGTGGTGGGAAACAACCTCTCGCGATTTAAACCGAAATAATATAGTTGATTGGTTAGAAGAAGTGGATGAGGAATATCCTATAGGTGTAATGTATGCTCATCAGCCAACCGATGCAGATTACCAATTATTATCAAATATAGGTATTCATGTTAGATATAATGTTAGTTTAGTTAATGGTTTATTATTGGGCGTGGTAGATTCAGATTTATTTGAAACAATAAGTAATTTCCCTGGTGTTCTTATGGTTGAACCTTATGGTAAAGTTGTATTTTATGGAGACGTTCAAACACCGGCCATAAAAGCTAGTAATTCCTCAGTTTATCCTATGGGTGCTTGGGATTTAGGATATACTGGTAAGGGAGTTAATATTGCAATTGTAGATACAGGGATTGATGATGAACATCCAGGTTTAGCAGGTAAAGCGGTGGCAGGNTATGATGCCGTTTGTAGTGATGATATATTGTGCGTAGCTTCAGGTCAAGAGGATGATGGTACTTTCGATCCAGATGATCAAAATCAGCATGGAACAGCATGTGCAGGTATGGCAACTAGTACTGGAATTTTACCAAGTGGTACGCCTTCTAATTTCACAGGTTCAGCGCCAGATTCTAATTTGGTAGATGTAAGAATAGGGACTGCCTTTGGAGCTGGCCCATTTGAAAATTACATAATTGAACAAGAGTTTTACGAATCAGCAATGGATGGTCTAAATTGGGTTATTGATAATAAAGATACAGCCTGGACTGGTGCAGATAATGATAGTCACGGGATAGACATAATTTCTTTATCGTGGGGAATCACTTCACATGAGACTGGAGGTTCAGATGGTTCAGACATGTTTTCCCAAGTTTTAGATGAAGCTACTCTAGCAGGTGTTGTTGTTTCTGTAGCAGCAGGAAATTCAGGCTCAGATAATGATGGCCTTTCAGGTATGGGATCATCTGGTCTTTCTATAACTGTTGGCGCACTTGATGACAAAAATACTATAGATAGAGAGGATGATGGCATTGCTTCTTATTCAAGTAGAGGACCACGTAGAGATAATAATGATGGCAATCCCTATGACGAGATGAAACCAGATGTTTCTGCACCAGGAACTAATATTGTTCAAGCAACTGCTTGTGTTTATGAGGAAGGTGGTTGTTATAATAGAATCCCAGGTCAAGATGCGTCAGATAATGGATATAGCGGAAGGGGGAGTGGTACTTCGTATGCAACACCTGCAGTTTCAGGTGTTCTTGCGTTAATGATTGAGGCTAATCCAGATTTAGATCCGTTGGCACTTCGAGAAATTTTAAGATTAACATCTGAAAGAAAAGAAACACTGTCTTCAGCAGATGGCGAGGGTGTTGAAGAAGGACCATGGGCAACATCACCAGATTTAGATCCTTACTGGAATCGTCATTTCGGTTGGGGTATGGTAGACGCATATGAAGCAGTTCAATCTTCACTGCTTAATACAGATACAGAGAATATTAATGTAGATTTACAGACTTACATAATCAAAACTGAAGTTGGATGGGAAAGTAGTAGTTCGGTGAATAAAATTATCGGGCACTCCTGGTCGAGAAGTGGTTCAGTAGATAGAATTGAATACAGTGTAGATGGCAGTTCTTGGAAACAGGTTAATTATTTGCCAAGTTCCAATGAATCAATATATATTGATTGGGAAATTATCCTAGGAGAGAAAGATTTGATTTTTACTGGAGATCATACAGTTTTAGTTAGAGCAGTAGATAGTAATTCGATGCATTCCATTTCAGCGCATACTGAATTTTATGCATATGGAAAAACTGAAACATCTACTGATAATTTTATGGCAATTACAGTTGTTTTAGNTATTTTAGTAGCAGTAGTGGCAATTGTTACAGCCTATAGAAACAAATTATTTAACAATTAAATTACAGGTAAGCCTTAAATCTAACACGTAAAGTGTTAGAATGTGCGTGTCAATACGTTTATTGCAATAGGTGCCGTATTTGCAGTTGTAGGACTTTTGGGATTAACATATATTTTTCCCAAAGTAATGTGTATTTCAGGTCAGGATTTTGTAGACCAAATTGACACTTCTTCAGGATTGGAAAAATATAGTGATTATTCTATAGGCGATACAGTTACTATTTCAGACAGTATAGCAAGAATGGAACTTTCTGATGGTCAAACACTTGTTTGGTTAGAGACTATAGGAAAATCAGAAAGTGATCCACCTTTCCGTTTTGGTTCTAATATAATGGGAGATTATGGAGTTGGAAATAATGTTATAATTAAGTTTGAAGTTGTTCAGGATGACTCTGGTGATTTTACGTTAAAAGGATATGAAAATGGAGGTTCTGGTTTAAGTTCAGATACTATATCCTCGAGATATTCTACGGTTAATGAATACATATTTATGGTTCTTATATTGGGTGGAATTGGTTCAATTGTTTACGGCGGATATACTGCCTTTATTGGAAAGGATGAAGAACCACAAGATGATTGGGGTTTTCCAGCGCAAGCACCAGCTCAGCCTCCTGTAGCTGCTCCACCAGTAGCTGCTCCACCAGTAGCTGCTCCACCAGTAGCTGCTCCACCATTAGCCGCACCTCCAGCAGCNGCNCCTCCAGAACCNCCAGCAGCTACTGATTCAACCAGTATGACAATAACAGTACCTCCAGGCGTAGTTTCAGGTCAAGTTTTGACAGTTACTTTGCCAGATGGTCGCTCAGTTAACGTTCAAGTTCCTGCAGGATGTAATGCAGGTTCTCAATTCACAATAACGGTGAACTAAATGAAAAATNAAACACAAAAAATTTGCTCGATGGCCCTTGTTGGCCTGCTTATGTTTTCAGGATGTATAGATACAGAAGAAGCCATAGGGACAAATCTAAATCCTACAGCAGTTGTTGATGTTGTAACAGGCCTACGTGTTGTAAATCTTAATGACCAAATTCAATTTGATGCTTCACAATCNGAAGATACAGACGGTTCAATTTCTTCNTATTTATGGGATTTTGGTGATGGCAATACAGCAACTACGAAAATGGCAATGCATAGATATCAAAGCCCTGGCGATTATATCGTTTCCTTATCAGTTACAGATAATGACGGTGCCGTTGGTAATAATGATCAAGGATTAACTTACATTACAGTTTTACATGGTGAAGTTAATGAAGGTTCAGGAGTGCCTCATGGTATTCTTTCAGTAAAAGCTTCTGTAGTTTCACCAGGTGCTTCCGTAGATTTTAGTGGCGCAGGTTCATGGGCTTGGGCTCAGGATGAAAATGGTGCTTGGTCTGTATCTAATTCAGCAATAACTTCATGGTCTTGGGATTTTGGTGACGGTGAAACTGCAACAGGCTCAGAAATATCTCACACGTTTGGTTCAGCAGGTGGTTTCAGTAGTTTTTCAGTACTAGGTAGTTATCCAGTTAAGCTCACAGTAACTAGTGAGGAAAATATTCCAGATACAGTTTATAGGACTATTAGAGTAATTGCAGAGCAATCCTCAGAATCTAAATCTCCAGATCCTAAGGTTTACACAACAGTTAGCATAGGTGATCCACGAACATTAGATCCAGCAGAGGCTTATGATTCAGCCAGTGGAGGTGTACTTTCCAATACTTATGAAACTTTAGTCTTTTATGATAGAGATCAAGAAGATAAATTAATTCCAGTTTTAGCTACAGAAGTACCTTCTACCTCTAACGGCGGTATATCACAAGATGGTTTGACTTATACGTTTAATATTAGACAAGGAGTTACATTCCATGATGGTTCTGAAATGGATGCAGATGATGTAGTTTTTTCAATTAATAGATTATTGATTATGGGGCTTGGTCCATCCTGGATGTATGCCGAATTACTTGATGATACTGATGAAGATGGAGATGGTATAGTGGATAGTATTACAAAGATTGACCAATACACGGTTCAATTTCAATTGAAGGAAGCTGCACCAAGATTTTTACCAATTATGGCCTACACAGCAGGTTCAATTGTTTCCATGGATTGGGTTACTAGTAAAGGTTGTGGATATCCTGCAGCAGGAGTGCAATGTACCTCAATTGAAAAGGAAGTAATGGGTACTGGCCCATACATGATGAATGAAGATTATGGTGGCAAGTGGGTTCCAGAGCAGTATGTTTTAATGCAATATTATCCAAATTATTGGAGAGGCTGGGCTGATAGTGAAAGACAGTCTTTTGGTGTTACAGCAAAAGGTTTCATAGAAACAGTAGTTATCAAAAAGAATAATGATCAATCCGCAAGATTATTAGAACTCAGATCAGGAAATGCAGATTCAGTTTATGTTCAACCAACTTTTGTTGATGAAGCTTTAACTTACGATAATATTGATTACAAGTCCCCTCTTCCTTCAATGACTATGATTCAAATATCGTTTAATCACGATATAGTAAATCATGAAGGTTCTGCACCATCTAGCGATTTTTTTGCTAACGAAGATGTGAGGAAAGGCTTCTGTTATTCATTTGATTATGATACATTTATCAATGATGTAATCGATAATAGAGGTCAGCAACCAAGAGGCCCTATACCTGATGGCATGTTAGGATATAATCCAAATGGCCCTCAATATAGCTACGATTTATCTATGGCAGAAATGCACTTTAGAGAGGCAGGTGTTTGGGACACTGGCTTCAGTGTAGATGCTTACTATAACCTAGGTAATGATGTAAGGCTTGAAGGATTATTATTACTTGAAAACGCAATAGAGAGTTTAAATCCTAAGTTTGATATTGAAATTCAAGGACTTGAATGGCCATTGTTTTTGGATAAGCTTAAAACTAGAGAAATTCCATTATTTATGCTTGGATGGGGTGCAGATTATTCAGATCCACATAACTTTGCACATCCTTTCTTGCACGGTGCTGAAGGGTATTATCCTTCTAATTATTTAGGCTTTCAATACGATGATCTTGATGATTTGATTATGGAGGCAGCTGCAGAGCAGGACCCTTTCCAGAGAGTTGATATGTATTATGAGATTGCAGAACTAGAGCACGATAAAGCTTTACATATCTGGGTCTACCAACCAACAAGTTATAGAATAGTAAAAGACTGGGTTAATGGTTGGTATCACAATATGATGCACGGCACATTGTATTACACATTGAGTAAGAGTTAGACACTCTATTCTTAAGTAAAACGTTCCTTAGCTCAACGTGAAGCTCTGGATATATGTAGCTAGAAGATTAGCATTGACCATTCCAGTTTTACTAGGTGTAACTCTGATTACGTTTT
>PBGF01000009.1 GCA_002718915.1 Methanobacteriota archaeon
CCTCGTTTTGAGGCGGGTTTCGAGCTTAGATGCTTTCAGCTCTTATCCCTTACAGCGTGGCTGCCCAGCGGTGCCTTGTCAGACAACTGGTAAACTAGTGGCTGCGAACCCTCGTTCCTCTCGTACTAGAGGATCCTTCCCCTCAGGCATTGGACAGTCCCAGCACATAGCAACAAACCTGTCTCACGACGGTCTAAACCCATCTCACGATCCCTTTTAATGGGCGAACAACCCCACCCTTGGGTGCTTCTGCACACCCAGGATAGGAAGAGACGACATCGAAGTAGCAAGCCTGGAGGTCGATGTGGGCTCTTGCTCCAGACAACTCAGTTATCCCCGGGGTAACTTTTCTGTTATCAACCGCACCTACTAACGGCGCTGGTTGGTTCGCTAGGCCCTGCTTTCACATCGTGGTTTGTTGTGTTGCCAAACCACGTCAAGCCAGCTTTTGCCCTTGCACTTAACGGTAGATTCCTGACCTACCTAAGCTGACCTTTGGGCTCCCTTGTTATTTTTTCGAGGGAGTGGCGCCCCACCCAAACTGCCCGCCTACCGGGGTTCCTCCGAAGAGGTGAGTGGGACGAATCGAAAAGGACGGTGTTTCATCGGTGACTCGGCGACGAGCTAGCGCTCGCACCTGTGTAATGTCTCCCGTCTACGCTACACATAACAACTCGTGCCACAACGGCAGGTTGCAGTAAAGCTCCACGGGGTCTTCGCTTGCGGCTGGGACGTACTGGACTGTGCGCCAGTAAGTCAATTTCATCGGGCTCCGGGCGGGGACAGTAGAGCTCTCGTTAGGCCGTTCGTGCAAGTCGCCAATTAAGCGACAAGGTATTACGCTACCTTAAGAGGGTCATAGTTACCCCCGCCGTTTAGCAGTCCTTCGTCAGGTTGAAACCTGGTTTCAGATACTGCCACTGGGCAGGATTCAGCGGCTATACACATCCTTACGGACTAGCAGCCACCTGTGTTTTTAATAAACAGTCGGAGCTCCCTAGTCACTGCGACCAGCTCTCTTCAGAGCTGGCACCCCTTATACCAAAGGTACGGGGCTAATTTGCCGAATTCCCTCGCCCGGATTCTGCCGCGACGCCTTAGGCTACTCACCTAGGGGCACCTGTGTCAGTTCTCGGTACGGACAACTCATACGGCTCCAGATCCCTTTTCACGGACACCAGGCTAACGCAGAAGCGAAATACTCCGCCTCCCAAAAACTTAGTTTGCTTCTCACCATTACGGTACTCCACAAATTTATTGTTTAAGGCAACACTCCGACAAGAGTGCTCCACAAGACCCGATGTGTCAGGAACTGGACAAAATATGAATTGGTGCAGGAATTTTAACCTGCTTCCCTTTCGATTCCTCCTGTTAGGGGGAACCTTAGGACCGACTAACCCTCGACTGATGAACATCGTCGAGGAACCCTAGCCCCTCCGGCGGATGGGATTCTCACCCATCTACGCTACTACTATTTCCATGATTATCATTCGAACGCGGTCCACAGGACCTCACGGCCCCACTTCCACCCGCGCACGACGCCTCTCTACCGCATCACCTTTCGGTGGCCCAAAGTATCGGTGAACAACTTAGTCCCGTCCATTTTCTAGGCTCAAGAACTTGACTGGTGATCTGTTACGAACTCTTTAAAGGATGGCTGCCTCTAAGCCAACCTTCCAGCTGTCTATGCTGTTAAACACTATTTGTTCTTTAACACTTAGCTATTACTTAGGGACCTTAACTTTGGTCTGGTTTGTTTTCCTTATGGACATCAAGCTTACCCCGATGCCCTCACTGCCCAGCTTCTACAACGGACACACATTCGGAGTTTGACAGCATGCCGAGTACTTTCGCACCCTAAACACGCAATCAGTGCTCTACCGCATGCCCCGTCTCTGCTGAGGTCTGCCTGCGAGCAGTTTCGAGAGGAACCAGCTATTACCGGTCTAGATTGGTCTTTCGCCCCTATACCCAGGTCATCCAAACGATTTGCACATCAGTACTGGTTCGGGCCTCCACCCTTCTTCCGAAAGGCTTCACCCTGCCCAGGCATAGATCGACCGGCTTCGGGTATCCAACTATTGACTCCAGGCGAGCGCACCTTGCCCCTCGCTTGCGCTGCGGGCTATCGGTTTCCCTACGGCTTCGTACCTGCGTACTTAACCTCGCCAATAATAGGAACTCCACGGATCAATTTTCGAATCGAACGGTATGACATCGGTGCGGCGGTGTAACCGCTTAATCCCTTGCATGCCATACCAGTCTGTTACCACCTGATTTCAGGATCTTATTAATCTCCCGTCAGGGATACTTTACAACTTTCGCTCACGCTACTATTGCGCTGTCGGTCTCGGTTTGTATTTAGAGTTGGAAGTTAGTACCTCCCACATTCACGCGCAATATCCAATGCACGCTACTCTTGGGTCCTGAAAATCATCTTTCACGGCGTCTCCTACGGGGCTATCACCCTCTTTGGCGCCGGTGTTCCACACGAAATTCGGATAACTGTGTTAAGATGTAAACAGGCCACTCCACATTTCTACTGATTCTCATCAGAAGATTCGGATTGCTCTATGAGGTGTTCGATCGCCTTTACTAACCTCATCTCATTTGATTTCTTTTCCTGCTCCTACTAAGATGTTTCAATTCGGAGCGTTCCCCATCCTTTCGGATTAAACTACTAGAGTTTGGGAAGTCCCATTCGGCAATCTTCGGATCAAAGGCTCCATGCGCCTCCCCGAAGCATATCGCTGCTTGGCACGACCGTCTTCGGCAACCGAGCCTAGTCATCCACCAGGTGGCGTAGTAACTGCTTGTAGCCGTCGGCTTCAACATTCGTCCGGGTTTGCGTATGATCTGACAATCATTGGTACGTTTATCCTCACTGTTAGGAGGTAGACCTATGCCATCTTCCCCGGTCTTAATCTTCAAGATCGAGTGCACAATCTCCCTGAAATTGCTAAATATTTACTNTTAGTCAACTACAAGGATTTGTCGGGAGAAAAAGGGGGTATATAATACTGCGCAGGAATTATATTTCTTTTGCAAGTATTTTCACTATTTCTTTAGAAGAATTACCTTCTAATACATTTTGTTGCGATTCAGTCGATAAGCTACACATAGATGCAAGAGTATACAAATCTTGAGTGTTCGCAGAATCTAACTTTAATCCACTACTTACGATAAAATCCGCAAAGTTTTCAAATTCAATACCCATCTTATTTGCCATTTCAATAATTCTAATTTCTAGTTTTCCTAATAAAAATTTCCAATCTTTTGACTCTACATCTTCGCTTATTTCATCTAAATATGTAATGTTTGCTTGAAAATACAGAGGCGTTCCAGAGGATTTTTTTAGCATTTGTTTCATAGAAGGGCCATTTGGTGGAAAATATTCATCAGGTTTTTCTACAGTAGGTGGGATTAATTTTTCAATTGAAATACGTTTTTTACCNATAATTTCAATGTAATAATTACTTCCAGTGAAATCTAAATCTTCACATTTTAGGATATAAACTAAAGTTCCTACATTAACAGGACATGCCCATCCTTTTTCTGTCTTTTCATTGTCTAAAATCCCTATTCCAAACATTCGATTTGAACTCATGCAATCGTCTAGCATTTGTCTATATCTAGGTTCAAAAATTCTTAATGGAACTTTTTGATTAGGGTACAGCACAACATCTATTGGAAAGATAGGAATTATTTCAGACATNTACGGCGCTAACCTTTCAATTTGCCATGTAGTTCCATGTCGATTATAAACAAATCGATCATGCATTCTATCTCTTCTACCTTGCCAAAATTCAACTTCTTTATGTTCAAGCCTATATCCTCCCCAATAATTAGGCATAGGGATTTCTTTTCCATCATATTTTTTTTCAATTTCTTTGAAAAGTTTTTCTAATTCTCCTCTACTTTCAAGGGTAGAACTCTGTTTAGAAGCTAAAACCGATATTTGGCTTAATCTAGGTCTGCTTGCAAAGTATTTTTTAGATTTATCTGGAGATATCTTTCTTATTTTCCCTCTAATTCGGACTTGCCTTTCTAGAGGATACCAATTAAATGTAAGTGATCCATATGGATTTGATTCAATTTGAATTCCTTTGGTACTTTCATAATTAGTGTAAAAGATGAAACCTTTTTCNTCAAATTCCTTCAATAAAACGATTCGGCTTGTTGGCTTTCCTGCGTTACTCGCTGTAGCCAGCGTCATGGCGTTAGGCTCTAAAGTATCATAGTCTTCGATTTTCTCAAACCAATTACGAAACATTTCAGTTGGAGATTCTAGTAGATCATTTCGGTCTAATCCAGAAATGTCATACTGTTTGCGCATTTCTTCTAAGCTAACCATCGATTAATTCATGTAACTTGACATTTAATAAAGATATGTTAGAATTATAGCAACATTTTTTTGAAATATCTATGCTCCAAAATTATCTTCTAAGGGTATTGCGCCTTCCCAATGCTGCGATACAACAAAAGTATCAGCTGCAATGTCATGCAATCCTTGTTTGTACTCTGTAAAGCCTATCATCAATAGTAGTAAATTAACCAAAGGAATGGAAGTCAAAAAATAGACTAAAGTTCTAATGATTGAGGTACTTAAACTGATTTTTTGGCCACTTTGAGTTACAATTTTCATTCCGAGTAAGTATTTTCCAAAAGTTCCTTGGTAGTCAGAGGTTTCCATGACTGGTTTATAAATTATTCCAACTATTATTAAAGTAATAATGGCAAGTACAATTGATAAAAAAATATTTGAATCTGTTAATAAACCAGTTCTACTCACTACAATTATTAAATAAAATGTAATTAACCAAAAGAAAATAATGACGAACGCATCTAATATAGCAGCGATTAGTCTTATCCAAAATCCCTTAAAAGGAACAGAACCTATCGTTTGCCGATTAATGGAGTTCATGTTTATATTGACTGCTCAATCTACTTAAGAACGATGGAAGACTCACATGAAGAACAAAAATGGGCGATTGGTANTTTATCTATATTTGTAATCTTGTTAATAATTTCAGGAATATCTGATTTCGTTGAAGTAGGCATTGGAGTTTGCACGTTTTTGTTTAGTTGGTTAGCAGTAAGTTATTCAATTAGAAACTTTGGTAAGGGAGACCTCTCCAAGGAGGAACTACAGAAAGAAATTCAAGTTTTTTCGATAATNTTGTTAATAGTTTTAGCATTAATTACCGTNTTAGGTGTTAATCAATATAGCGACTATGNATTTGTAACATTTGGATTTACACTTACTTGGATTGTCCGTAGTTCAGCAATTAAATATTTTAGTTAATTATCTCTGNCCTCTTCCATCTAATGCAGAAATTACAATTGCTAACCCAGCTATGAATTTACGATTAAAATTATTTTCAGGTGGAATATTAACTATCATTTTTCTAATAAATGGATTGAATTTTTGACGCATAGTAACTGGTTGATTATTACCCATTGTGTGNAGCGTATATTTTTTAGGTAGAATTCCTAAAAATACTCTTCTAGCTATTGCTTGAGCCATGCTATCTTCTAATAGCATTCCAATATCATTGCCATCGGCGTCAAGAACTTGCCATTTTGTTCTAAGAAGGGATTTCCAAAATTTTCTTCTTACAGTCCCCAATAAAACTCCTGCTTTAGGATCAAATATATCGAATCCTCCCCATGCATCCACTAGGTTTCTTTGTTTGATAACCAACCATTCGTTGTTTTTACTTTCGTCATCATAAAGTCTGAGGTCCTCTTTAATTCTAAATCTTTTTTGCTCACAAAATCCATATAATTGTTCTTGTTCATCCATAATGTGAAATTTATTTCCAAATATTTTGAAAAATTTTTCACGAATTAGGTATTGATTTAGTTCAGTCAATTTCGCCATAGATTGTANAGAATATTGAATATATAAAGATATTATTGAGTTTTGATACCTCTTATATATGGGCTTGTTTCTGTTATTGCATGGCAGATGAACTGTTTGGTAGCGAGTTAGGATTAGCCTTTGTAATTGTCGGAGTGCTTTTGTTTGTTGTTGAAGTATTTCAACCTGGATTTTTAATTGCAGTTCCAGCCACCGTTTTCATAGCTTTAGGGATTTTACTCTCATTTAATATTGTTGACGGTTTGTTACTTTTACCAATTGGATTAGCAGTTGGCTTAGGTTCCTTGTATGGGACTATGATGCTTTACCAATCTTTGGCACCTCCAGATACNCCTAGTGAAATGAGTATTGAAGGGAAAATTGGAGAAGAAGGAATTGTTACAAAAGAAGTCGTTGCAAATGATAGAAGTGGCAAAGTCAAAATCAGTATGGAAGAAATTAGAGCTACATCTGACCAAAATATACCCGTAGGAACTAAAGTTAAAGTTACAGATGCAGAGGGAATCACAGTTACAGTAATGCCTTTAGAAGGAGAGGAATAAAATGATAGGAGAAATAATATTCTTACTGTTAATTCTTGGAGCAGTATTAGTTGTTGTTTTGATGACAACTATTGTTCAAGTTGAGCAGTATGAATCAGGAGTCGCGCTACGATTGGGTAAATTCCACACAATGCTCAATCCAGGATGGAATTTTGTTATTCCATTGATAACAAAAGTTTTCAAGGTAGATTTACGTATTCAAGTTCTTGACGTTCCGCGCCAAGAAGTTATTACTAAAGACAANTCACCAACGATGGTCGATGCTGTAGTTTATTACAGAGTTGCAGACGCTAAGAAAGCAGTTCTTAATGTTGCAAATTATAGGGCAGCCATAGTTAATATGGCTCAAACAACTCTAAGAGGAGTAGTTGGAGATATGGAATTGGATGAAATTTTCTCAAGCAGAGATAAAATTAATGCAATTCTTAGAGACAAATTAGATATTGAAACAGACCCATGGGGTGTTAAAGTTGATAATGTAGAAATTAGAGAAGTAGATCCTTCTCCAAATGTTAAGGCTGCAATGGAGGAACAGACCTCAGCAGAACGTGAAAGACGTGCAGCTATTTTGAAAGCAGATGGTGAAAAAAGATCAGCAATTCTTTCAGCAGAAGGTGANAAACAATCTCGAATTTTGACTGCAGAAGGTGACAAACAATCACGTATTCTAGAAGCTGAAGGTGTTAGACAATCTAAAGTATTGGAAGCTCAAGGTCAACGTTCACAGACTATTTTAGAGAAGCAAGGAGAAGCCCAAGGTTTGAAAATTACAGCAATGGGTGCATCTACTTTAGACTCCAAAGCATTAACTGTTTTGAGTTTAGAGTCTTTGAAGGAAATTGGTGCAGGAGCATCTACAAAATTTGTACTTCCATTCGAAATGACAAAATTATTCGAAGGTGCAGCAGACTATGTTGGTTATGCACGCAAAGCTCCAGACAGACAATTATCAGATCTTAAGGATGTAGAGAAAGCACTCGGTAAATCGGAAGATATTCTTGGAACTATTCCTACAGCTGACGAAATGCAAGCTGAATTAGATGCAATTAAAGAAGAAGCTGACGAAGCACTTCAACAGGTTGTAGATGAAGGAATTAAGGATCAGATGACTGCATCTGAGCCTCCTAAAGAGCTTAAAGAACCAGAAGCATAATAAAAGAATCCAATATATAGGCGCCAATTTGGCAAGATATAATGGAACCTATAGGGCACGAAGGGTTAGGCNGACTTCTAAAGCTAGAAGATAATCTGCAAACTCCTCACGTCGTATTTAGTCATACAGACTTAGAAGAATCTAAAGATTTAGAATCTGGAGGATCCATCAGGATTGGTAAAACTTTTGATTTACCACCGAGCCCTCTTGGTTTAGATTCAGATAAATCTCCATATCTGCAATTATCTGAAAATATTGCAGTCATTGATAATGCTTATTCAATTCAGCCTAAAAAATTAGTAGAAATCGCAGCAGAGTTTAGACTTGAAGCAGGCCATTCTAGGCTACTTTATGCACCAGCAGTAGAACCTTCTCAAATGCCAATTTTAGCATATNTAGGAGTAGATGTTTTTGATGATTTAAACGTTGAATTGCGCAGTTCAACAGGATGGGTTTTGGAAAGTGGAGAGTGGATTAAACAAAATAAGCAAATAGACGATTTATTCGAACATAATAGAGAGGAGTTGAATCGTTGGATTTTAAGAATTAGAAATGCGATATCCAATGGAAAATTAAGAGAATTAGTAGAAATGACAAGCCTTCACAATCCTCGGGTTTCTCAAATATTACATCACTCAGCATCATTATTGCTTGAGAAAGGAGCGAGAGTTCATTCTACTATAAGATCAAATGATTTGAGTCTGCACCATCCCGCAATTCTTGATTTTCAAAATAGGTTATCAAACTATGAGCCTCCGGCAAAAAATATGGTTTTACTAATTTTACCNTGTTCAGCAAGAAAACCATATTTCAAAAGTAGCAGTCANAAACGATTTTTCAATNCCCTTCGTGAAGTAGATAACCATTTGGCATTGCATGTAGTTTCTGTAACATCTCCATTAGGTTTGGTTCCTAGAGAATTAGAATTTTGTTATCCCGCAGCTCACTACGATATTGCCGTGACAGGAAAGTGGAGTGCATCCGAAATTGACATGCTAAGATCTCAACTGCTTAAATTNAATCCTACTAAATATTATAACAAAGCAATAGTTCATGCAGGTTCTTCATCAGAGATTATGACTCAATTGATAAAAGAATTAGGAATTGATGTAGTAAATACTAGAGTAGATAGGCCTTCGTCTTTTGAGGGTTTAGAGATTCTTCAAAATATTGCAAGAATGACTTTGTCAGATATTCCTTTATTGAATACTAAAGATAGAGCTAAAGGGGAAGCTAAGGGTTTAGCAAAATTTCAATATGGCGATAATGCAGATTTTNTAGTAGATTCAGAAATAAGTGGACGTATGCCATACAAATTACGCTGTGGAGATTTAGCAGCAATGTCTCCAGTAGTTGGAGGTTTTGGGTTGACTTTGAAGGGAGGAATAGAATATAGTTTACAAAACGGCCCAATCATTATTGCAGAGAATTTTAAGTTAGTTGGAGATTTATTTGCAGTAGGTGTGAAATCTTACAAAGGCAATTGGAATATTGGAGATCAAGTGGTTATTAAGCAGAATGATGTAGTTACTGCAGTAGGTATTGCAAAAATGGTTCCAGAAGAAATGCTTTCAATGAATAGAGGAGTTGCAGTGGAGGTTAGACATCATGCCTGAAGCCTTTGTTCCATTGACAGACTTTGTTAATGAATCAAAATCAATACCTAGAGATCATCCCTTGGATAAACCTGTAGCAAAATGGACAGAAGAAGAAGTTTTGAATGGAGAAATAGTAGAGGCAGGCGTAGTAATTCTAAGAACAAGAGGTTGTTACTGGTCCATAAAGGAAGGCTGTTCAATGTGTGGTTATTTCAACGATACAGTTCCAGGCGGCGTTAGTGATGATATGCTCCGTGAGCAATGGAAGAAAGTTAGGCCTACTTTAAAGGGGAAAAAATATGCTAAAATTTACACATCAGGCTCATTCATAGATCCTACTGAAGTTCCTTTTGATTTTGCAGATGAGGTAATGTCAGATATGTCTGATATGGGAATTGAAAAAGTTCTTATTGAATCATTACCCGAATTTGTAAATCCTAAAAATTTCGCTTATAAAAATGCACCAAAATTAGAAATTGCAATTGGATTAGAATCATCAAATCCTATAGTTCTAGATAAATCAGTTAACAAGCGCTTACGTTGGCCACATTTTGTAAAAATTTGCAAACTCGCACGAGATAATGGAGCTGAAGTCAAAGCCTATATTCTACTTAAACCTCCATACCTTAGTGAAAAAGAAGGAATAGAGGATGCTGTAAAATCAGCAATTGATGCAGCACCACATGTAGATAAAATATCTATTAANCCAGTAAATGTTCAAAAGAATACCGTTGTCGAAAAATTNTGGTTTAGAAATGAATGGACAGCACCTTGGCTTTGGTCAGTCATTGAAGTTCTAAAAAGATGTGAAGATTTACCAGTTAGAGTATATTCAGATCCAACAGGCGGAGGGACGCGTAGGGGAGCACATAATTGCCACGATTGCAATAAGAAAATTTTAGAGGCCTTGAAAAATCACCGTTTAGGTTTAAAAGATTTGAAAGGTTTACATTGTGATTGCAAACCACGTTGGAATGCTTTGGTAAAACAATCTGCACTAAGAAGAAATGGCTCAGAACCACATGGATATAGGAGCGGTTTCGCAGGCAGCAGGCATTTTTAATGGGGTTATTCTAGCGAGTATTAATGGAAGAGATAAATTGGCTTCGAGTTTTTGCAGGCTTATTGCTTGTTTTGTTTATTCCAGGTTATACTTTGATTCAAGCAATGTTCCCTAGAAAAGGAGAATTAGATGAAGAATTCGATACTCTTTACAGAATAACTTTAGGAATGGCAATGTCAATTTGTATAGTTATAATCGTAGGTTTCATATTAGGAAATCCAGCACTTGGCAACGCACCATCATGGGGCAATTGGTCAGATAGTGACAAAGGTTATTTCCAAACATTTTTTGTTACAGTTTCATTATTATTTTTGTCTGCATTGTTTTTCGTAGCTGGATGGTATAGGGGAGCATATCCCTGGACTGCAAATATTCATCCAAGTTTAGCGAGAGCCCCTCCTGGAATTCGTATAGAATCAGAATTGGCAGTCGCAGGGAAATATATACCTGCAGAACTTATTGAACTTCAGGGTTTGAAGCACGATAGAGATAATGTNAAGCGTAAGTTAGCAGAAGCAGAGACTCGTAAACGTTCAGGTAGTTCAATCATGAAAAAATATTATGAGAAAAAGGAAAAAACTCNTTTGGCAGATTTAGCAGACATTGACTCAAAAATGGCAGATATAGATCAACAATTGAACAGACCAGGTGAAGGAGAAGGTTTGTCTGCAGATGTAATACAAGATGAGTCTTTAGTGTCTGAAGAAGAGGAATAAGTTTGGAATATAAGCTAGTAATAGTAGTTAGAACAGATTTAGGTATTTCTAAGGGGAAAATGGCCGCACAAGCATCACATGCAGCAGTTAATTGTGCTTTAAAATCTAAAAAATCAGATTCTTCTAATTTTACAAAATGGTTTAAGGATGGTCAGAAAAAAGTAGTTGTTAAAGTATCTGGAGAATCAGATCTTCGGAAACTACAACAACACGCTAGAGACATTGGCTTAATTTCTAGTTTGATTACAGATGCAGGTTTGACAGAAGTTCCTCCAGGTACTGTAACTTGTTTAGGTGTTGGTCCAGCTTCAGATTCTACAATAGATACAGTTACAGGTAGTTGCCCACTTTTCTAAACCCAATTCTTTATTTATGATGGGGCTCTAAGCAATACATGGGATTCTTCAGGAAGAAAGAAGAAAAGAAAAAATTTGATTACTCAGATGATACGAAAGAGTTGTTTGCTGAAAGAGATGCATTCTATGCAGAACAACGCCGTAAGTTGGGAGGAGGCGATGCAAATCCAGAATTAGCAAATCAAAAACAAGAGACAGAAGCGCCATCTCGGAAAGAAGAGATGGAAGATCTTTTAGGCGGTTCTGGAGATTTTAATCCTTATGTAAATAAAGATGAATCTACATCAACACCTCCAGCCAATATTCCTTCATCAGCACCATCTTCCACTTCTTCTGCATATGTGTGTATCACATGTGGAAAGGAATTTCAAGAAAAATGGGGAAANTGCCCTTCCTGTGGTGGTGAGATGAAAAAAGCTGAAAGNCAAGCATCGGCACCNTCCTCTCCAGCACCTATTCAGGAAACTTCAGGTTCAGTAGCTAGCAATTCTAATGTCGGAGATCCTTTAGATGATCTATTAGGAGATTTCAGCACTTCTAGTAATGATGAAGAGAACAAAGATTCATCAGAAGAATTGCCTAATAATATTAGAATGGTTAGTGATGATGATAATGGACCTTCTACAGATTTTGGTTCTCAACGTTCAAGTCATAGTAATCGTAAGAGAGTTCGCAAAGTTAGAAAAGTAAAAAGGCCTCGTAATCCATAATAGGAATTCAGATGTCAGATTCTGATAAAATACAAATACCTGAGACTGCAAAAGACATAGGTCTTGCAATAGGCAGTGTTTTGTTAGTTTTTCTGTTGACTTTTGCATATAGTGGGAATTGGCCACCAATGGTAGTTATTGAATCAGGTTCAATGGAACATGGAAATAATCCACTTTATGAAGAACCAGGATTCACACATATTGGAACAATAGATACAGGAGACTTAGTAGTAGTAAAAAAAGCTGAAAAATCAGATATTATTACATACCTTCAAGGGAAAAAAACAGATTATAAGAAATATGGAGATTATGGAGACGTCATAGTTTATTATAAGAATGGAATAAAAGAATATGAAGGAAATCCCGTTACTCCAGTAATTCATAGGGCAATGGCTTGGGTAGATGTTTTAGAAGAACCAAAAGATATGAATGGAGATAATATTACAGATTATTATTATATTCCTGAGATAGAAACTTATTTTGGTTCTAAAATAGAATTTTCTGAAATAGGCCTTAGTGGAGGNGCTCATCTGAAGAATTTAGCAAATTCTGGATATATTACTAAGGGCGATTCTACAGGCAATCCACATCCAGATCAATTAACTCATAGAGATATTAACAATAATCAGGTTCAACCAGTAGACCCAGATTGGGTTGTTGGAATGGCAAGAGGAGAATTGCCATGGTTTGGTTTAATTAAATTAAAAGTGACACAGCCAGATAATTACGACCAAGCCCCATCAGACTGTAAATCAATGCTTTGGATTTCTATAATAATAATTCTAGTGGGCCCTTATTCTGTAGGAAAAATGCTAGAAGTAAGAGATCAAAGGGCTAGGTTAGATAAGAAAAAAGAAGAGTAAACGTTAATTATATGCAAATAACGCGCATTTGAGCATGTCCAAATTACCCGCTGCAGCTAAACGCGGAATTCCGTCTAAAGAAAATTTCAAAGAATGGTATCCTTTTATGGTTGAAGCTGCAGAATTAGTTGACAAAAGATATCCAATCAAAGGAATGGATGTGTGGAGACCTTATGGCTGGAAAACTATGAGACTTATTGATAATCTAACTCATGATGAGATGGAGAGAACAGACCATCAGGAAGTTAATTTCCCTCTTTTGATACCTGAAGATTTACTTGATAAAGAAAATAAATTAGTTTCTTTATTAAAAAAAGCTAGAGAAGAAGGAGTAGATCCTTCAGAATTAAGATTAGAAGATGAGGCTGGAGGATTTGCAAAAGAAGTCTATTGGATTAAACATGCAGGAGAGACTAAATTAGACAAGCCAATGTTTCTGAGGCCAACTAGTGAAACTGCAATGTATACTATGTTTCCATTATGGATACGCTCACATGCAGATTTGCCTTTGAAAACATATCAAATAGTGAATACTTTTAGATATGAAACTAAACAAACCCGTTCATTTATTAGGGTTCGAGAAATTCATTTCTTTGAAGCACATACAGCACATGTTGACGAAGAAGATGCTACAAGGCAGATAAATGAAGATTTAGAAATTGTAAAGAATTTAATGAATGAATTAAATTTTCCAGTTCTTGTAACAAAAAGACCAGTTTGGGATACATTTCCAGGAGCATGGTATACTATTGCTATAGATGTGATAATGCCAGANGGTAGAACATTGCAAGTGGCTTCAGTACATCATTACAAAGATCAGTGGGCTAAGGCATTTGATGTAAAGTATGAAGGTGAATCAGGAGAACAAAAATATGTTCATCAAACAACATATGGAATGTCTGAAAGATTACTCGGAGCAACAGTAGCAACACACGGGGACGATAAAGGATTGATTATGCCTCCTTCTATTGCACCAATTCAAGTAGTAGTAATACCAATTTTATCTAAAGATAGTTCAGATGAAATAATGNCTGCAGCTCATAAAATAGTCAAAGAATTGAAATCTCAAAAAATTAGAGTTAAATTGGATGATAGAGATATTAGACCAGGACAGAAATATTATGATTGGGAAATTAAAGGCGTACCACTTAGAATCGAATTGGGCCCAAGAGATCTACAATCAAATTCATTTATGTGCGCTAGAAGAACTGGCGAAAAATCTAGCTGTAGTATAGATGAATTATTAAATTCAGTAACAAAAGAATTAGGTTTAGTTGATAAACATATGAAAGAAAATGCTAACTCACATTTTAATAATCATATCAAAAATATGCCTAATGTAAATATACAAGGTTCAGATATTTCTTTTGAAGAAGATTTAGAAGATGGATATGTCTATGAAATGGCTTTCGATGGAAATGATGCAGAAGCTGAGTTAATTGAAAAGGAAACGGGTTTTTCCTTCTTAGGCGAATCTACAAACCCCTACTCTAAAGAGAAAGAATGTATTGTTTCAGGAAGGTCTACAAACAAGAGAGTTTTCCTAGCTAAAACGTATTGATTTTTATAGATATAAGAAATAAGTTAGACTTTATATACAGTCTGTGACAATGTTTATGTCCGACAGTCGAATCACATGTGATTCAAAACTGTCTGAAAGAGGACGCAACCATGGAACACAGAATAGAAAAAAATGATGAGGGAGTTTCCCCAGTTATTGCCGTTATTTTAATGGTGGCAATTACAGTTGTTTTGGCAGCTGTGCTGTACGTTTGGGCAGCCAGTTTCTTAGAACAAGGAGAATCAGCCCCTATAGCCACTTTCTTTGTATCACAAGATAGTGCAAATATATATCACGTAGAAGTGATTAAAGTTAGCAAGCAGGAAGATTTACTAGGATTTAGTTTCTTCTTGAAAGACGGATCTGGATCGACATATGTCGGTAGCGATGGTAATGGCTTCGGCGAAGTCGCTATGCAATTCCAGGGCGGTGAAGAACATGGGATCGATATGACCTATAGTGGAGATGATCAACAATTGAAGGATAGAGCAACCAACGTCACAAATGACGATGGAACTGACTTCCCAGTTCATTTCTCCGACAATGACCGCGATGGCAAATTGTCATCTGGTGACCAATTCTTGGTATATGGACCAGACTCTGGACCAGCACAAGATGGTTGGAAACTAGATATCCAATTTGATGCAACCGGAGACATTATTGGCTCCGCTAAATTACTATAGAGTAGTTTAGATAGGAAATGTAGCGTTAGGTAGGGGATTTAGTTCCCCTATCTCTCGGTTACGACTTTTTTTACTTTTATTTTTTTACTAGCGAAGCTTTTATGTTTATATCTTAATCATTATGATTAGGAGTTAGTACAGATTAATGAAGAAAATAAGCTTAATCTTAATTACATTTCTTTTAATTACAGGAGTCTCAGGATCTTATGGTTATTTTGTATACATTTATGATAATGATAATTCTAGTTCCGAAGATGCTATAGTTAGTGATGAAATAGTAGAAGAAGAGCAATCTGACAATTCTCAGAATCAAACAGTAAGTAATGAAACGGAAGAACCTGAAGAGGAAGAGTTACCCTTTGATGTGGTTGGCATCTTTAAATGTATTGAAATAGATTCTGAGCAAAGGTGCTGGCAAACTCACGAACCAAGTCAATCAATCTCAGGTTCTTCTGTTCCTTTAGTTGTTGATTTACATGGTTATGGATTTAATTCAACAGAACACAGAAGAATTTCAGATTTTGATGAGATAACAAGTGATGAAAATGCAGTAGTAATCTATCCAGACGCCCTAGATTTTTCATGGAATTCAGGCTGGTGTTGTGGGGCATCAAAAGATCAAGAGCGTGATGATATAGGCTTCATTCTTGAAATGATTGACATAGTTATTGATTTCCATAATATTGATGATAGTCGAATATATGCTACAGGATGGTCAAATGGGTGTGCAATGGCTCAAGCTCTTGCTAATAAGGCAAGCGATGTATTTGCATCTGTAGGATGTATGTCTTGGTATCTTTTACAAGAAGAAGATAATAGTTACTCTCCAATTCCTATAATTGAACTTCACGGCATCTTAGACTTAGTAATTCCATATGCATCCGATGCAAATGGTGGTTTGGCCCATGGTCAGGTTCCTACGTCAGAAACGGCGTCTGGAGCTATTCAAAATATGTATAACTGGAAGGAAATGAACGGCTGTAATGGAAATTTTCCTGATGTTAATGAACAAAATACGTTTTATTCAATTCAGGGTTTTAATGACTGCGAAAATAATGCCCAAGTAAGATTAGTTACCTTGCATGCTCACGGCCATAATCCTTATTCTGAGGATGCTCGGCAAGAAAGCACAGGAACTTTTCTTCCTGGAAGTCAAGTACCTATATCTACTTCTCAAATAGCTTGGGATTTTATTAGCCAACATACCAAGTAATTGACCTTTAGTTCTTTTAATTTATCTATCTAATATTCTATGTTCTTTTAGATCTATAACTAATGTATGCTAATCCACCAACAAGTCCTACAACTACAAGAGCAATCATTCGGAATGAATTACTATCTTCATCAGATTCTGAACTAACTGAAATTGTTATTGACTTCTCATTATTGTCGATATTTACTTCATTTAATGAATTTGCTGGATCGACTATAGCTACTCTTAAAGGATGAGATCCTTTAGTTGCAGTCCAAGTAGCAGTTACAATAATTTCTTCATCATCAGTTCCTTCAAATACAACAGTAGTTGTGTTAAATGGCGTTTCATCGTCATAAAATACAATAGAGACATCATTTTGACCCGTATTATTAATCAAATTTGTTATTGTAGCTGTCAATGTAACTTCAGTACCCACAGTAGGACTTTCAGGATTCCATAATAATTCAGAAACAATATAATCTGGATTTTGAGCTTCTATAGGTGTAACACCTATATCAAAAGTATGAATTATATCATCAACTTGGTTAGCAATTCCATCAGTCCAAGAAACAGTTACGATGAAATTTTCTTTTTCATCTACAGTAACAGTCTGATCTGGTGTTATTTTCAATTCAGCAGTTACATTTTCGCCGTAATCCACTCCCCACTTGTTTGGAACAAATTCTGCAGTCCAATTATTTGGGATAGTATCAATAGTTAATTCATAAATGGCATTCATATGCCCTATGGATGATCCGTTAAAGTTGAAAGTAACAGTTTGACCTAGTGCTACATTAGCTTCAGTTCTATCAACATTAACGTCAATTCCTCTCATTAATTTCTTTTCAAGAGTTTTATTTTGAAGAACACCGTCTTTTTCATCTGTAATATTTGCAATATCATTTAGGTTGTAAACATAATCCTCTTCGCCAGATAAGTCTTCATATTCACTTACTAGATTATAAATTCCATCTGGAACAGTGATATCTACAATTCCATTTTTCATCTCAATATCAAAGCTGAAATTAGCCCCTTCCATTTCTATCTCGTCAAATAGTATAGCTTCAGAATCAGCGGAAGAAAGATATGTTTGCTTGTAATTTATACCTCTATTCAAAGAAGCATTTAGATCCAATGCACCTTCTAACTCTAACTCAGAGATATCAACATAGCTAGTATCTTCATTAGTGTAAATCCAATATTGATATGCGCCAGTATAGAGATAAAGCTCGTATTCTCCGTTTTCATCAGCAGTTGTATTAAATTGTACATTAGTACCTGCCATATTCCATATTTCAATTTCAGAATTTGCTAATAAATCATCAATGTTTGCAACTCCATTAAAATCACGATCATAGAATACAGTTCCTGATAATTTAACTCTCCAATCAGCATCTCTTTTGAAAGTCTGTTGTTCTTTTCCAGCCTTAACATAGACGTTTTGCGTATCTAATTGGAAACGTTCATCCTCACCATTTTTATAATGAGTCATTTCTATTTCATAAGTTCTTGGCGTCATTTCTGGAATATTGATAATTCCATTCTCATCTGTAGTATAAATTTCATCATCTGTAAAATCAGACATAAATGTAACATCTGCATTAGCTACAGGGAGCTTACTTCCAGTTGCGTTAGTATATGTGACTTCTAAAGTAACATTAACGGCAATTGGATCTAAAGTTATAGTATATTTGTCAGTATCTCCATTTACAGTAAATACTTCTTCAAATGATTCATATCCTTCTAAATCAACTGTAACTGTATAGTCGCCATTAGGTAAATCAATTTTACCGTAATCTATAGTTGAACCAAATAATCCTTCATCAGCAATTGTTTCAGTTACAAAAATTACATTTTCTTCAGATTCAAATAATATCTCGATAGCTGAATCTTGAATTAAATCATCATCCGCGGATGAAACAACTTCACCTCTAAAGTATCCTTCATCTCTTAATGTTAAGTTATATTCTTTAGGTTCATTTAATGTGATTTGGCCAGTAAAACTATAGTGCTTACTACTAACTCCATCTTGGAAACTAACGTAATAATTTCCAGGTAATAGGCTACCAGAATATCCTCCAAATTTAGTAACTTCAAAGGTAGTAGCATTTTCCAAGTTAGTCATCGATGTAAATGTTACCATCCCGTTTTCAGGAGCGTCATTTAGAGTTGCAATACCGTTAATGTCATATTTCTTTTCAGCATTAATTGTTCCAAGATCAAGGCTTGTTTGTCCAATTTCAATATCTATTTGATCTAGTGCAAAATATCTAGTTCCATTGTTATCATATGAAAAAGTGTATAGATAACTGTCAGGCGGTAAGATAACATTAGATAAATTTCCATTTTCATCAGTACTGAAATTCAAATAATACGATAAGTTTGTAAGAGGAGAAAATGAAATATTGGCGTTTGGTATTCCGTTATCTTCATAAGAGAAAACACCAGTAACTTCAGTTGTAATACGTTTCATCTCAACAATTAATTCTTTTTCCATGTTTAGTTCTAGATTCACTATTTCATCTTTACTATAATTAGTATTAGTAGAGATTTCATAGATTTTTTCGAAGCTATATCCGTATTTTACGGCATTTATTTCATAGTTATCAATTGGTAATGTAATTAATGAACTAGGATTAGTAGCCCAAACATTTAGTGCCCCGTTATTTCCATTTAGGTTTACTAAGCCATCTAATGGTATTTCGCTACCAAGATGCTCTTCATACATTATAATCATTACATCCTGACCATAGTTTGAGGAAAGATTTTCATTTTTATCACTGTCTGCTAAATTTACAGTTTGTAAAGCAACAAGATTTTGTCCGTCACCACCTATGTGTGCATAGGCATTATAAATTCCAGCAGGTAAAATAATATCATATTCTCCATCAAATTTACTTTTTGTAGAGACACTTCCTCCATTTACAGAGTCAAAAGTCACTCTCACTTCTTCAGAACCTTTTTCATTTTCGTCTAAAGTTTTATTTCCATTAATATCTTCAAACAATTTTCCTTCTACGTTATACCCTTGTCCCATAGATGCATCAATAGGTGTTGATACTGTCTTACTATCTATACGTTCTAAGTATGCTAGAGTATTATTTTCTTTTTGATGTAATGTGAATAAATCATATGTCCCTTCAGGAAGTACAGTGGCAAAATACCCATTTTCATTTGTAAATACATTGTAACTGGTTGATGTAAAATCAACATTATTTATTGAAATTTGTTCTTCAGAAATACCCACTCCATCGTGTGTTAAGGTTCCTTCAAGTCTGAAACCATTCCTTAGAGTTGCGTTGTATCCCTTTGAAGTTCCTTTTCCAAGTACAATGTCAATGCTGTTATTTGCCCAATCGGCAGTATTATCTGCTAAAAGACCCTCATTTTCTAGCCTTAAGGTATAGTTGCCAGGGAGTAATTGTTCAAAACAGAAAGAGACTAATCGTGTATCGTCTTCATTTGGACAATCAGAATCTAAATAGTTTTGATTCAAGAAAGTGCTTTCTACTAAACTGCCATTGGTTTCGTCATATAATGAAACTGTAATTTGAGTAATTCCAATTTCATCAGCAGATACGAATTCACCCCAAATTGAGCTTGGTTTTAGTGCTTCAGTAATTTCAATCTCTTGTCCAGCTCTCGTAGCAGAAGTTCCCAAGTATGAAGCTAAAACAACTTCGTGATCATTTAATTCAGTAGTTATTCTATATTCGCCAGGAGCCAAGCCTATGAATTCATATTTTCCGTTTGCATTTGTATTTACTATTGTTTCTATTTCTGAACGAATATTGGTAGCTTTAACTGGAGTAATAGGCAATGCTTCATCTATAACACCACTAAATGTTCCATCTTTATCCATATCCCAGAATAGCCTACCAGTGATGTTTGTTGGTTTAATTTCGATATCTATATCAAAGGTAGAATTAACATTAGGAACTCTCATCGCAGCCTCTTCAGAAATATTCACTTTCAGTAATTCATCTGCAGAGGTCCCCGTCAATATATTATTGCTAACTTTTCTAATTTTTTCATCATCTGAAATATGATCTCCAAATGAAACAATTAAAGTTATGTTACCTGCAACAGACAACAAAGAGTAATTTCCATTTTTATCGGTAGTCGCCATTCCATGAGGAATACCAAATTCATCAAGAACAGTTACATTAGCATTTGCTACAGGATCTCCGTTTGGAGTTGCAACAGTTCCTTGAATAGTTGCACCATCATAATATTTTAACATTCGTAATTGATTTCCTCCAGCAGATTTCACCAATTTAAAGTGCGTTAAATTCCAACCAGGGGCAGGACTTTTTCCTTCTTGTGCGATAGATCCAGTTATTCCTGGGATACCGTCTTCAAGTGGGCGACCAATATCTGGTGCAGACCACCCAATGAATGCTCTAAAGAACATTGAATTCAAAAATCTATCTTTGTAAACCAGCACGTCGTTTTCAATAGTTAAAGTAGGATTGGTCTTGACTAATTCATTAATTTCATTAGCAGGTAATGTTTGACCATTAGAGAGAGTATATTGTACTTCAACAAAATCATTAATTTCATAATCAGCTAAAGTTATAGGAGCATACAAAATACCTGTTTGACCAGGTTTTGGGCCGTATGCCATCATTCTAGTATCTGCAGCAAAATATCTAATAGATTTTCCAGTTATTTGCTCTACTTCCCATAATAAATCAGATATAGTAGTAGTATCCATAGTCATTAGTATAGGATTTCCAGTTCTTATTGCTGCATTTCTGTTGTTGATATCTTGTTTATTACCATCACCGTCTTCGGTTTTAGGGTAGAGATCAATATAATCATTAGGATTTGAAACGATATGCTCAAATGCGGAAACATTTTCCTCATTTAAGTATCCGTCCAATAGAGTATTTCTAATATCAGAATCAAATTTTCCTGTGTTTCTATTTACTTCACTCTCTAATATTCTATAAAGAAGAAGTGACATTGCTTCATGTTCAGATTGAGAGGCAATGAAATTACCTGCAATTTGGTAACCAAACTGGAAATTATCAGCAACAGTAGGGTGTTCACCAATATCAATTGCCCAGAATCCGTAATCCCACCAGGCCATGAATCCAGGTCTATCTTCTGGTGCTTTTTCAGTATCTTGTTCAGCTAACCATTCGAGTCCTTCAATCCAATAATCTGAGGGAAATGATGGTCCAGTATTCCCCATATACCATAATTGATTTGAACTTAAGTTAGTAGTATACATACCAGAAGTCCCATCTGGATATAAGGTAACATTGTTTCTTTGACCATAATCGAACTCTTCAGGTCTAAAGAAATCATAGCTAAGGAAGTTGTAAATGTCTGAATCGTGTTCTTTTTTGTCTTCATAAGGAACACCTGCATCATATCCATAGAAAGTATTTGGAAGGAAAATGAATAATCCTATGAAAAGAGCAACAAGTGGTCTTTTCATATCGAATGCTTTTCTTAATCCACTTAATCGGTCACGGAATCGATATTGGTCAATATCTTGAGCATCCATATGCCCAATGACCATAATTAATACAATCAAAATAATTGCCGTCAAAAATCCAACAAGAACGCTGATTGTAAAGAAGAACCAGAATCCTATTGCAAGAGAAAGTAAGGATAATCCGTAGAATAAGTTCCCACGTTTTCCCCAGTAACTAGTCCATATTTGTAATACAGATGGAAAGTTAGCCCATTGAATTATGAGCCAAGTCATCCAACCACTTATTAGAGAAACAATAGGAGTTGCGTTGAAAATAAAACGAACAGCAGATTGAGCCATATACAAAGAGACAAGCGCCCAGATCATAACAAACAGATAATCTTTCTTCCATATACTTTGGTTGAATAGTTGATACGCCATCCATATGACTCCAAAAATTGCTAACCAAATAGACACAGGACCGAATGCAAAAACAAAATCTGCAAATTCAGGAGGTTGAGCCTCAGCAATAGTGTTGAAAAGTTTAGTTCTTACAAAATACCCTTGTCCACTGAAGAGTAAAAATCCAAGTTCAGTGAAAACATATTTTAGCAATAGATAGAAAGTAAGAGCAATAAAAGTAGAACTTCCAATAACTAATAGCCATGGTAAATCTCTGGTTGTAACCATCAATATAGACATTATGATATAACCAAGTAAAATATAAGCTGGAGCTTCCCACCAGGTATTAATGAATCCCATTGTCTGATAGTATGGATATGATAAAAGAACAGGGAAACTTAGAGTAACCAATCCTAACATTCCAGTAGTTAAACTATCAACTCTTCTGAATGCATTAATTAGCATTTGGAATCCTAAATAAATGGCAATAATCGCCATAATGTAAGGGAACCCTTTCCAACTCATAGCAACCATAGCAATAGTCATACCAGCTAATCCAGCATAACCTAGAGCAATTCTTTCGCTTTTAACAAATTCATTTAGACCTTGTTTAATACTATCAAAATTAGTCCAATCAGAAACCCATTTTTTATCGTTTGATATAGTCAAAGCTCTCATGAAGAAAAAGAAAGTGGTAGTACCAAACAAGATAATATATGAATCGTGATCAGCCAGTGCTAAACTTGAATGACTTACGTGACCAGAATTAACTCCAATTAGAAAAGCTCCAATTAATCCAGCTTCTTTACCAAATTGAGCTCTTCCTATAGCATAAACTGGGAAGACAATTAAGGCACCATAAATTGCAGGTAAGACCTGCATAGCATACCACACAGAATCTTCAGTTGATGAAAAGAATGGAGATATAATTAATCCAATGATTGCAATAGACCAATCAAATAATGGTGGACGGTTATTATTTGCACCATATGGGTAGTTGAGCATTGGATCTCTTTCCAAATGTTTACCATTTTCAACAACATAATCTACAACATGTTTGTGGTAGTAAGGGTCACTACCTCCAGTTAATTGATAACCATCTTCGGTTGCAGGTTCAGCAGTCCAAGCAGTTCTAATGTAAAGTGAAAATAGAAAAATTAGAACTAGTAATCCTACAGTTCTCCAGTCAACTTTCCTGGATTTCATTGAGGTTCCTAGTTTTTCAGTATCTGCAGAGATATCTCTGCTGATAGAAGGAGTTGGGCGATTCTTGAAGCGACTCTTTACCTTAGAGTCACGTCGACGACGTGTTTGTCTTGCCATTGATGTTGTGTCCTTCCTGCCCCTTAAAAATCAGAGACGGATTGGGCGCCACTCGGATGGTTATATAAGCTCTGCCCTAAAATCAGCTACAAATTGCGCTTACGATGACGGCTGTATTTCACCAATACAATTTCCGAATCCAATCTTATAACCTTTTCCTCTACAAAATCCTTTCAAAGTTACAACGTCTCCATCTTCCAAGAAAGTTCTCTGCTCACCATTAGGAAGTGTGATAGGTTCTTTGCCACCCCAAGCAATTTCAAGCATAGAACCTCGACTATCTTTATCCGGTCCAGAAATAGTTCCACTGGCCAGTAAATCTCCGGTTCTAAGATTACAACCTGTAATTGTATGGTGAGCAATCTGTTGAGCTAGATTCCAATACAAATAATTGTAATTTGTTTTGGAAATAATGCAAGGCTTTTCCATTTTCTTTGTTTGCAAATGTATTTCTAATTCAATATCAAAATTATGATCCTTCTTATTTTTTAGATAATCAAAGGGTTCAGGATCTTGTTTAGGACTTTTGCATCTAAATGGTTCCAAAGCTTCTAGTGTAATTATCCAAGGTGAAATAGATGTAGCAAAATTCTTTGCTAAAAAAGGTCCAAGTGGAATATATTCCCATGTTTGCACATCTCTGGCAGACCAATCATTAATCAAAGCTAAACCAAAAACGTGTTCTTCAGCTTCATCAACAGGAATTGGTTCAGATAAGTAGTTACCAGATCCAATCAGAACTCCCATTTCTAATTCAAAATCGAGTCTTTTCGAATCTCCAAAAATCGGTTCATCAGAAGTTGGTGGTTTTGTTTGACCATTAGGACGTACAATATCAGTTCCACTAAGTACTACAGAAGACGCACGACCATGATATCCTACTGGCAAGTGAAGCCAATTTGGCATTAGGGCTGCATCAGGTCCTCTAAACATAGTTCCTACATTAGTTGCATGTTCTTTTGAGGAATAAAAATCAGTATAGTCTCCAATATCTACAGGCAATTCCATCACTACATTTTCTTTTGGAATAACTGCAATTTTCTTTAGTTTTTCATTGTCACGTAGAGTTGGATTATCTTCGCTTAATACTTCACTTATTCTCAATCTCGTTTCTTTCCATGCCTCTTTCCCCATAGACATAAATGCATTCAAAGTAGGTTCGTGAAAAATTTCAGCCCCTTCTATTTCAGTACCTTCAAAGATTCCAGCCTCATCTAAGTGTGCTAAATCAATAACAAAATCTCCAATTGCAGTTACAACATGTAAGTCTCCCCCATCTTTTGGGCTACAAACTCCAAAAGGTATGTTTTGTATTGGGAAATCAGATTTTTCATCTACATTTACCCAAGATTTTAGATTTGAATTGTGTGTTTTATCCATTACATCCACCCTAGTTGTGTTAAGTCATCCATGGGCTCTTGAAAAGAGCAACTGCCGAAAGAAATTGCAGTATCTTGCCGACTTTTTTCTATAATTTCTCTTGAAATTTCAAATCTTGAGTCACGATCATCTCCTACTTTCCACACAAGTTTGTCGTCTAAGAATTCGAAATCTGATTCGTTTTGACAATCAATCATGTGCGATAATAAGATAAACATTCTGAATTTTTCTTGTTCATTTTCAGGTTTTGGAAATGTTGAAGCAAATGTACTTGCACTAAACATGTTTATGAATCCGTGCATTTCGGTATCATATTCACTAGAATGGTGACGAATTGGGTGGTGAAGTCCTGCAGTAAATTTAACAGGAACTTGTAGTATACTGCAATTTTGTATCATAGCTGCCACTTGTTCAACTGAAGGAAATGCATCTTTGACAATTCCTCCACATCTTAATTTAATTCCAGCGTTTTTTAGTTTAGAAATCATTTCAATTGTAGGTGTAATCTCAGTATCCCAATCACCTTCATCTTCATTAGTTGCATAATTAATTCCTACATAAGGCAGTTTAGGGAATTCATGATAATGCTCTAAATTATTTGAATTTAGTAAATCTACGACATTAATCATGGCTTTCTTTGAAGGAGAATTTGAAGGTAATTTTGTTTCTATAACTTCAATTACAATTTTCCCCTCATGTTTTTCTCTGTAATTATTTATGATTTTAATTTCATCCTTAGTTTGTTGTAAGAAATCTTTATCAGAAGTACTTTGGCCACCTAATACAGATAATCTAAGCATTCCAATATTCTCAAATTGAGGAATAAATTCCTCCAAATCAGTTAGTTGAGAAATAGGTATAATGAATCTTCCTAGCATCCATTTTTCTTCTTCTTTAAGATGAGAAATATATTCAGATATAGCCTCATTAAGAGGTAATTTTGCAGGAGGAAATAGACCGGCATAGTCTATCAACCCATTCATGAATTTCTTTAGACTATTTTTCATCAAATTTATTCGCCTAAAGCGTCTTTGTAATCTTCACCGTCTAACCAAGATTTTGAATAATTTGGATCTTCAACTTTTAGAGCATATTTAGCTACTTTTAGGGGATAATGGGTATCTACCATTACAGCTAATTCATCAGTCCATTTTGCTCCGATTGAAGCTTCATACTTTCCAGGATGTGGACCATGAGTTAATCCGTCAGGATGCAAGGTCATTGAACCAAATTCAACTCCTTTTCTAGACATAAATTCCTTTGAATCATAATATATGACTTCATCAGACATAATATTTGCGTGATTATAAGGTGCAGGAATTGCATTTTTATCAAAATCAAAGGGTCTTGGACAAAATGAGCAAACTACAAACCTATCGCTGGCAAATGTTTGGTGAACAGGTGGAGGTTCATGAATTCTACCTACAATTGGCTCAAAATCATGAATGCTGAAAGCAAATGGATAGTAATATCCATCCCATCCAACAACGTCACAAGGATGATGACCCAGTGTAACTTCAGTAAATCTATTTCGCTGTTTTACAATAATTTTGAACTCACCTTTTTCATCATGTGGAACTAGTTCATCCGGCCCTCTAAAATCGCGCTCAGAATACGGACTTCTTTCTATGATTTGCCCATATTCATTTCGGTATCTTTTAGGAGTTCTTACTTCACCAGGAGATTCTACAATTAGAAGAGAATGTTCTTCATCATTCATCACATACCTGTGTAAAATTCCTCTTGGAATGACTAGATAATCACCAGCATTATATTTCATGTTTCCAAAGGCAGTTTCTAATGTTCCACTTCCCTGACTAACATAGATTATTTCGTCACCTTGAGCGTTACGGTAGTAATAATCATCATTTTTATCAGGATAGCACATCATCATTACAACATCATTGTTGAACAAGAAAGGTTTCCTGTCCATAATTGCACTTCCACCTTTGTCAGCTCTATTAGTGTAAAAATGCCGCATTCTTAGACTTTTATCATCATCTTCTTCAAGTGTAAAACTTCCTATTTCTTTTGTTGATAGAACTTCGGTAGGAGGATATATATGATAAAGAAGTGATGAAGGTCCAACAAATCCCTTATTTCCTTTCAGTTCTTCATGATAAATATTTCCGTTTTCATCTCTAAAAACCGTGTGTCTTTTCTTAGCTACTTTTCCCAATTTGTGATATCTGTGCATCTATAGGTTACCTCTTTCAGCCTGGTGTCTTTCAATTGCTTCAAATAATGCTTTAAAATTTCCAATTCCAAAGCCTTTTGATCCTTTTCTTTGAATAACTTCATAGAATACAGTAGGCCTGTCTTCTACTGGTTTTGTAAATAATTGTAATAAATATCCTTCATCATCACGATCTACTAATATTTTCAACTTTCTTAGAACTTCAAGATCTTCATCAATAACGCCCACTCTCTCAGTCAAATCTTCGTAATAGGTATCGGGCACTTCTAAGAATTCTACACCATTAGCTTTTAATTTTTTTATCGTTTTAATAATATCACTTGTTAAAAGAGCAACATGCTGTACACCCGGCCCTTCATAGAATTCTAAATATTCATCAATTTGTGATTTCTTTCTACCTTCTGCAGGTTCATTAATTGGGAATTTTATTCTTCCATTATCACTTTCCATTACTTTTGACATAAGAGCAGAATATTCAGTTGAAATATCGTCATCACTAAAAGCTTGAATTTGTGAGAATCCCATAATATCTGCATAGAAATTGACCCAGTGCTCCATTTTGCCTAGTTCAACATTTCCAACAATATGATCAACAAATTTTAGCCCTACACTTTCTTCTTCTACTTTTTGTTCTATAAAGCCAGGTAAGAAAGGTCCTTTGTAATTGTCATATGATATAAATGAATGTACAGTTTCACCGTAGGTAAAAATTGAAGCCTTTGTAATAGTTCCATTATCATCACTAATTGTTTCAGGTTTATGGGCGCTTTTTGCTCCACGAGCAATACATGCTTCATAACAGCTTTTTGCATTGTCTACATGGAAAGCAATATCTTTCACTCCATCTCCATGTTTTCTGATGTGTTCAGCAAGTTCATTGTTACCATTCAAGGGAGTAGAAAACATCATTCGAATTCGACCCTGCTCTAGAACATAGCTAGCCTTTTCTCTATCTCCAGTTTCTAATCCTGAATAAGCGATTTGACTAAATCCAAATGCTTTTCTGTAATAGTAGGCAGCTTGCTTTGCATTACCTACCCAAAACTCAACGTGATGTACAGCTTTAAGTGGCACTGGGTCTTTACTCATTATTTTCACATCTTCAGGATTATTTATCCCGTGTTAACTGTACATGAAAAAAGTGTCCCATTATTAAAGTCTTCTTCAAGAATTATCCTGGAAGTAAGTAACCCAATTATAATTGTAAGTGAAGTCTGAAGCAGGATCATTTGATTCTAGATTAATTTCCCAGTCTCCTACCATTTCACCTTCATTTGTTTTATATTCAATAGATTGAGGTTGAGCACCTAGTGAATAATCTTCTTCGAAAACAACACCTGATGGCGAAGTAATTGTAACAGTCACATCTTCTTGCACAGGCAGTACACTTTGTCCAGTTAGATTAATGTAGATATGTACTTTTTCAACGTATGGATTTATTGTAGATGATATAATCTCTTCATCTCCACCATCTACTTCCCCATCGCCACTTTCTTCATGATTAATGCTTATTTCTTGGAATGCTACACTTTGTCGTTCTTCAGCATCTTTTGCAGTTAATACAACAAAATATAATCCTCCTTGCGACCAATTATGTTCTACTTTTTCACCAGTTGCAGTATTGCCGTCTCCAAAATCCCATTCATATGTTATGAATGCACCTTCAGAACCTGAGGCATCAAATTGGAACTCCTCATTACTCCATCCTTTTACTTTTGATGCATCAATTTCAGCATTGAGAATTACAGGTTCAGTACCTACAATTCTCGGACCTATAAGTTGCCAAACAATTAGGAAAATAACTGCGATTGCTAACATACTGACTAACCTGTCAACAATTTCTTCTTTTCTTTCTGCAGTCATACTGGTTCTAACTTTTTCGAGTATTCCAGTTACTCCATCAGCAAAAATGAAGCCTCCATCAAGTGGAACTGCAGGTAGCGCATTGGTTAATCCAACCATTAAATTCAGCCAGAAAATCCAATAAAATGAATTAGCTAATATCCAAAATAAATTATCAGGAATAACTCCTACAATGCCAGATGGAGAGAAAATGGCTGTAAAATGTTCAGGGAATGGCTGCAATTTTTGGAAAGGTAATGTGATGTATTGTAACATGCTTCCTCCAGATCTTCCTGGATTAGACAAACTATCAGCTATAAGTTCAGGATTTACAACTGCAATACCCATGAATCCTTTTCCTGACATCCATGTTTCATAGGAATCAGGATAATATTTCAGGTAATAGCTTCCTTTATCAGATAAAGTAACTTGATAAGTTTCAGGATTTCCTTTATTGAGTACTGAAACATTAACGACCTGTCCAGCATAAGTTTCATTCATAATATTAGAGAAGTCTTCTGAATTAGAGACAACCTGCTCATTTACTTCAGTTATCAACATCCAAGGTTCTAGTCCAGCTTCTTCTCCACCATAATCAACTACAACACTGCCAGAAAGAACACCCTCATTGGAAGGTTCTAAGGATGCTACCATAACAGACGAAAACAGGAATGAGAAGATAATTGCAATTACCATATTGCTTCCAGGTCCGGCAGCATACAACCTCATCCGTTCCCATTTTTTCATATTTTTCATTTCTTCTTCATCAGGTTCTACAAATGCCCCCACAGGGAAGAAAAACATTAGCAATCCAAGAGCCTTAACTTTTACGTTAGCTACTCTGCTCAAAATACCGTGGCTAAATTCGTGGACCACCATAGCAATTACTAATGCTAAGATACCATACCATAGAGGAATTACTGGATTTAATCCAGGTAACCCAATCATCATTTTAGGTGAAACAGAGGAACTTTTTGGTATTTGCCAAGCTAATGTTGCTTGCCACAATAAAAGAAGAAACATAAAAATCATTATTAGAAAAACAGTTACAACCCACACATCTCCCACTCTCTGCCAAAAGACAGTTTTTTGTGATATTTTTTCGATGAAATCTTTACCCCAGTCAGTTCTCCACATCAAAAATGATCGGCCCCAAACTAGTTCCATATTGTACTTTTCTAAGTATCCTTCGTTATCTGCCCACCTAGCGCCAGTTATCCAGGCAATAAGGAATAATGCAAAAGTATACCATCCTAAGAATAAACAAAAAGTGAGTATTATCAAAAACTGGCTATGTCTACGAATATGGACTTCTATTGGCATCCCAGTTAATGTAGGCTCAATTTTTTCTTCTTCTTCAGCCACGTATTCTACTCCACACGGGTCTTTATTTAACCTCCATTATGGAGCTCAATGGCCAAGAAGAAAGGTAAACGTGAAGAAGGTTTCACATTTCCAGAATTCGATAAAGAGGAATTTCGTCAAAAAGAATTGAGAGATTCAAAGGTCATTTTATTTTCTGTATTCTATGCTTTGGTGATTGCAGTTATATCTTACTCGTTGGTTAGAATGACTAGTTTAGAAAGATCAGTGATGTTGTTTGGATTCGTTGCTCCTTTTGGTTTGATTAAAATTTTACCTTTCATAGTAGACACCAGCGAATTTGAAAGGAAAAATTGGTTTGGGCCAATATTCATGTCATTTTTAGCTTGGTTAGGATTGTTCATATTATTTTCAAATCCTCCTTTTAATGATATTTCAAATCCAGAATTTGGAGTTAATGAAGTGTATATTGAAGAAGAGGGGNAATGGAATTTAACGACGGAAATCGATTCAGACACTCCTTTTGTCTTGATTGTTTCTGTAAAAGATAATTGGAAGATAGATAATGTTGTGATGAGTGCTAATAAAGGCGGAAGTGGATTTATGTCGATTACACCTATGAGTAAATTAGACTCAGATAATTCGTTTAACATTACAGGAAGTCATAGATATTATTATTATTTTGAAAATGGTTTAGATGCTGAGGCTTATTCATTTACTTTTACAGCAGAAGATGAAGAAGGAAATAGCACAATAAGAAAGACAAGTATTTCTATAGTTTAGAGTAATTTTTGCTGTATTTCGTGTAGTTTTTCTAAGGCTTGTAATGGAGTTAAATTCATTAGATCCATTTTCTTAATTTCATCAACAACAGGATTTTCTTTTGTTTCAGTTCTACCGCCAAAATCAGTTGAGAATACAGATTGCACTGGTCCTGCTTTCGAGACTTCAATAGTAGAACCTTCTTCTAAATTATTCAAAACTTTACGTGCTCTTTCAAGGACTTCCTCAGGAACTCCGGCCATTTTTGCTACATGTATACCAAAAGAAGCATCTGTAGGCCCTTCAGCAACTCTATGTAACAATGTTAGTTCATGACCGTCTTCTTTTGCTTGCATATGACAGTTTACAGATTTATCAAGAATCTTTGAAACATCAGTAAGTTGGTGATAGTGAGTTGCAAACAGTGTTTTCACTCCAGTTCCAGCATGTAATTGTTCTGCAACAGCCCAAGCAAGAGCCAATCCATCAAATGTAGAAGTTCCTCTTCCTATTTCATCTAGTAAAACTAAACTATTTGGAGTAGCATTTCGTAAAATGTTAGCNAATTCTAACATCTCTACCATNAATGTGGAATGTCCGTGTACCAGATCATCATGAGCTCCAACTCTAGTGAAAACACGATCCACCATTCCTAATCTTGCAGAGGATGCAGGAACAAAGCAACCAGATTGCGCCATAACTGAGATTAGTGCGGTTTGACGCATGTAGGTAGATTTACCACCCATGTTAGGNCCAGTAAGAATCATCAATTGTCTTTGTTTGTTATCCAACTGCAAGCTGTTTGGAATGTAACTTCCCTCTCTCAAGACTTCAATTACAGGATGCCTTCCATCTGAGATAGACAATGCACCATCATCAGACATTTCAGGCCTTACATAGTTGTTAGATTGACTGACTTCAGCCATTGAACAAATAGCATCAATTTTTGATACAGCCATAGTAGTAGCTTGTAAAGAACCTAAGAAATCCATAATCCATTCTCTCAATTCTTTGAACAATTCAGTTTCTAATGCTTGGGATCTCTCATCAGCCCTTAGAATAGAAGTTTCTTTTTCTTTTAATTCTGGAGTAATGTATCTGTCACCAGCAGCAACAGTTTGCTTTCTATGATAATGTTCTGGAACTTTACTTGCATATGCCTTTGGAACTTCTAAATAATATCCAAATACACGATTATATCCTACTTTAATTTTAGGAATTCCAGTTTTGGTTTTTTCTTCACTTTCTAAAGCAACAACCCATTCTCTTCCACTACTTGCCCTAGATCTTAAGTCATCCAATTCTTTAGAATATCCTTTTTTGAATATTCCTCCATCTCTCAAGACTAGAGGCGGCTCTTCTACGAGAGCTTCTTCTAGTTTCTTTGAAACTTGCTTATGAATATCAATAGATTTCACTAATTTTTTCATTAGTTTGGATTTTAGTGGCTCTTCACTTAGGAATTGTTTCAAATCCTTTAGTGTGTTTAGACTAGTTTTCAAACTATCTAAATCTCTAGGAGATATTGAACCGTGACCTAAGCGTGAAATTAACCGTTCAACATCCTGAAATCCTTTCAATATATCTTTTATTTCTCGACGACTGAGAGTATTATCAAATAATTCTTGAACAGCTTCATGCCTTTCATTTAACTTTTTCAAATCATGCAATGGCCGTAGCAACCAATCTTTTAATTTTCTAGATCCTCCAGCAGTTGAAGTTTTGTTTAGAATTGCGAATAAAGTGTCTTTAGAAGAATCACCAATTGTTTTTACAATTTCTAAATTTCTTAGAGTTACAGCATCCAAAGTCATTGTTTTTGCTTTAATTAACAAAGAAGGAGGTCTCAGATGCGGTAAATCACTGAATTGTGTATCTTTAACATATGACAATATTGCTCCAGCAGAAGTTATTGCCATAGGATAAGTATTCAATTCAGAAACACTTCCAAATCTTTCTTCAAGAAGTTTTTTTGCAACAGGGTATGTCCAAGATTCAGATTCTCTGGGTGTTGTNTGTACTCCCATTGCTAACATCCAGTTTGAAATATTTTCATTTCCGCTAGGAATTATCACTTCAGCAGGAGAGTAACGAGCCATTTCAGATTCTAAAGCTTCTCTATCTTTGAACTGAGCAGTTGAGAATTCCCCAGTCGAGATATCCATTATTGAGAATCCTAGTCCATCATCTGTTTCATTAATTGCAGCTAAGAAATTGTTAGATTTACTTAGCATAGATCCTTCTACAACAGTTCCAGGACTAACTACTCTAGTTACGCCTCTTCGAACTAATCCTTTAGTGCTTTTCGGATCTTCTAGTTGTTCACATATTGCAACACGATGTCCTTTTTTGATTAATTTGCTTAGATAATTATCTAGAGCATGATAAGGAACTCCAGCTAATGGAATTGGATTATCTGAATTCTTGTCTCGAGCGGTAAGAGAAATATCTAAATCTTTTGCAACTATTTTTGCATCATCTCCGAATGTTTCATAAAAATCTCCCATTCTAAATAGTAGAATCGAGTCAGGATTTTCTCGTTTTATGGCGTGATACTGACGCATCATGGGAGTTGACAAGAAGTAGAGAATAGCATGGTTGTTTTAGATGTTTTGCCAAGTTGGAGGATTAATTTAATTACATACATCGACACTTTTTAGATATGTCAGCTTCAAAGAAGTACACTAATTCATTGGTGAACTCCACAAGTCCTTACCTTCTACAACATGCACATAATCCAGTAGATTGGTATCCTTGGTCACAAGAAGCTTTAGATTTAGCAAAAAAGGAGAATAAACCGATTCTTTTGAGTGTTGGATATTCAGCATGCCATTGGTGTCATGTAATGGAAAAAGAGTCTTTTGAAAACGAAGATACGGCTAAATTAATGAATGAATTTTATGTAAATATCAAGGTTGACAGAGAAGAAAGGCCTGATTTAGATGAAGCNTACATGGCNGCAACNCAAGTCATGAATCAAGGNCAAGGNGGNTGGCCAATGACNGTATTTTTAACTCCAGATTTGAAACCNTTCTTTGCAGGAACNTATTTNCCACCTAAAGATGCTTATGGAAGNCCAGGTTTTCCTACNNTACTTTCNAGTCTTGCAGAATTATGGCANAAAGATCAAGANAAATTNNTNTCTCAAGCNGATACGATNGTAAATCATCTTAATTCAGCANANAGTGAAAATTCAAAAATAGATAAAAATATTCTAGATAATGCACTTTCTCATTGGAATTCAAGTTTCGATAAAAGATGGGGCGGNTTTGGACCAGCTCCAAAGTTTCCAAATACAGGNGCAATTTTNCATTTACTCAATGATTATAATGTAANTGGAAATCAAACTTCTCTTTATTCAGCAGTTAAAACTTTAGATTCAATGTACCAAGGAGGAATTTATGATCACATTGNAGGAGGTTTTGCTCGATATTCAGTAGATGAAAAATGGCTAGTNCCTCATTTTGANAAAATGTTGTATGATAATGCACANCTAATGGAAGCNTATCTTGTTGGNTANCAANTTACAAANAATGAAGATTATTTGACTAGTNATTTCNCAAATANTAGAATGGNTNAAGGATGAAATGATAGATNNNNATGGNGGNTTTTATTCATCAATGGATGCAGATTCTGAAGGTGTAGAGGGNAAATATTATGTTTGGAAACCTGAAGAAATAAANGAAATCTTATCCGAAAAAGATGCNAAGATATTCAATCAATATTTTGATATTAGTCAAAATGGAAACTGGGAAGGCAATTCGATTCCCAATATTATAATGAAAAAATCGTCTCTTGCTACTATTTTGGAAATTCCAAAATCTGAGATAGAGTCCTCTCTTGAGTCTTCAAGGTTAAAGATTAAAGAGNATAGAAAATCTAGAATTNCTCCNGGTACNGATGATAAAATTATAGTTTCATGGAACGGTTTAATGATTAGTTCTCTTGCTAAAGTTTCAGCCGTTTTAGGAGACAAAGAGTATTTTGAAATTGCAGACAAAGCAGTATCTTTTATCGTTGATAAAATGTCTAAGAAGGATGGCTCCTTGAATAGAGTTTATCGAGAGAATTTAAGTCATATTGATGCGTTCGCAGAAGATTATTCTTACTTTGGGAATGCCTTAATTGACATGTATGANACTAGTTTTGATTCTAAATATCTTGAATTGGCTAAGAAATATGCAGATATATTGGTAGAGCAATTNTATGTGGATGGACATTTTAAACAATCACTTTCCAAAAACATGGTTATTAACAGTGTAAATAGTATGGATAATGCGACACCTTCCTATAATTTCACATGCAGTTTACTTCTAATTAGACTCCATTATTATTATGGCAATCAAGATTACAAAGAGATAGTGGAAGCTTCTATTGAGAAAGCAGGCAATTACATCAACAAATATCCACATGCACATTCAACAGCTATTTTTGTAAGTAGATATTTATCAGAAGGCCCTTTGGAGATAGCACTAGCCTCAGATGAAGCTGATACTTCATTACTTCAGGTTGTAAGAGAAGCTTATCTTCCTTGTAAAATAATTGGCGATTCTTCTACAGGAATGAAATTACCTTTACTCGAGGGTAAAAAATTGGTAGATGGAAAATCAGCAGTTTATATTTGTAAAAATTATACTTGTCAAGAACCAATTACTGAAGTTTCTGAACTAAGAAATCAGTTGCCATTATGATTGGCACTAGCTATCAAACTTAATATGTGCAAGCTTTAGAGGAGATATATGCTTAAATCCAAAGGAAGCAAATTTTTTCTAGCAATAATGTTAGGTATTTGTTTTTTGGCTTTTCAATCTACCTCTATAGCCGTAGAGTCTGAGTTTTCAGATGATACTGTAGTAATTACCGTAGATAGTACTAACCTTCAGTTTTCACCTTCAGAAGTCACAATAAGCGAAGGTCAAACGGTAAGATTTTTTTGGAGTGGAGAATTTTTGGAGCATAATGCAGTAGATGAAGGAGGATTATTTCGTACGGGCGATCCTGAAACTGAGGTAGATTATTCCTTTACATTTGATAAAGGAACCAACAATACATATGATTTCATTTGTGAACCTCATGAATTATTGAATATGGTTGGAACCATAATTGTTGAGCCTGCAGAGGAAGAATTTAATTCAACATATTCTGTAGAGACTAAGGAAGAAACTATTTCTCAAAAAATTAATAAAATAATACCACTTCCAGTTCTTCTGGCAATAATAAGTGTATTTTTATATTATAGATTTGATAGATAATTTTTTTTACTTTTTAGGTGCAATAGCATCAAAAGTTTCTAATGCTCTTTTACGGGCGAATTCGTGGTTTACAAGCGGTTCTGGATAGGTTTTACCTAAAGTAACTCCGTAGCTCTGTAATTGTGCTTCAGATAACTCCCAAGGGGCATGTATACTCTCATTAGGAATGTCTGCAATTTCTGGAACCCACTTTCTAACATATCTGGCAGCTGTATCGAATTTCTTACCTTGTAATATAGGATTGAAAATTCTGTAATATGGTGCTGCATCTGCTCCACATCCTGCAGTCCATTGCCATCCTGCATTGTTACTGCAGAAATCACCATCAACTAAAGTATCGAAGAACCATCTTTCTCCTTTCTTCCAATCAATCAATAAATGTTTGATCAAGAAAGAAGCTACAATCATTCTAACTCTATTATGCATCCATCCTGTTGCATACAATTCTCGCATTCCTGCATCAACAATAGGATATCCTGTCATTCCTTTAGTCCATGCATTATAATCTTCTTCGTTATTTCGCCATGGGAAGTCTTCGAATTTTTCTCTTAAGGCTCTATTTGCTAAGAAAGGGAAATTTGCCATTAAGTGATAACCGAATTCTCTCCATCCAACTTCTCTAATGAAATGTTCAGTACCTGGGTTATCGTAAGGCTTTGATTCATGCCATATTGTATTTGGACTAATTTCTCCAAATCTTAAGTACGGTGACAATCTTGAAGTTCCTCTAATTCCAGGAATGTTACGCTGTTTACCATATTTCCGAGCTTCACTCTTCAAGAAATGAATTAAAATTCTATTTGCTTCTTCTTCACCTGGCCTCCATTTCTTCTCAAATGTTGTATACCATTTTATCTTAGGCAATAGCTTAATTTCATCTAAACCTAATGACTCTGGAAATTTACTTGGTGCAGGAATTTCTTTTGGAGAATTAATAGGTTTATGAGGTTCGGTTTGCATTTTACAATTCTTCCAAAATGGAGTAAAAACGGTATATCTTCTTTCTTGTTTAGTCTGAATATCTTCAGGATCAAACAACAAATTACCATTACTTATCTGATGGTCAATCCCAGCTAAAATATCGTTATCTCTTTCAATTATGTGAGGCTCAAACCTTCTATTTAGATAAACTGAAGAAACGTCATAATGATTAATCATTTCATTGATAATTGTTTTTGGATTTCCACTTCTAAAAATTAATTTATTTCCTAATTCTTCAATACGAGTTGATAATTTGTCCAAAGATTGATGTAACCACCATTTAGCCGCAGATCCAGTGTGTAAATCACTATCCTTTTCATCCCAGATGAAAATAGGAATAACAGGTTTACCAGACTCTATCGCATTGACTAATGCAGGATTATCTGCCAATCTTAAATCATTGTAAAACCAAACTAATGCATTACTCATTGAAGACTTTTGCTTTAGCAGATTAATCTGAGCCATATTCTAAGCAATTTTGCCTATGATAATTGAAAGTTCGTATAGAATTATTAATGGTACAGCAAGTAAAAACTGCGAGATTACATCAGGAGGCGTAATCATAGCAGCTAAAACGAAGAATGTAACAATTAGATGACTTCTAAATTCAGCTAATTTTTCAGTAGTAGCTAGTTCAAGTTTCAAGAGTAACATAACAATTAGAGGCAATTGGAAGCTAATTCCTAGTGCAAAAGTTAGTAAGAAAACGAAATGATAGAATGATGTAAGTCTGTAAGTAGTGTCTAGTCCAGCATCCGCAGCATCACTTTGTAGAAAATCTAAGACAAGCGGTAGCATAAGTTCAAGAGAATATAGCATGCCTGCAGTAAACAATCCTAAAGATATTATTAGAATGGTAACAATTTTACCAAATCCAATATCAGGCAAATCAGAACGTGATCTCATAGTCGCCCAGCAATCAATCATAACCAAAATGAATGAAACAGACAAGGCCGCGTAACCAGCAATCCTCATTTTTAATATTAAGAATTCAGCAGGAGAAAGATATACAAGAGTTGCATCATCAGGTAGAAGTTTATCACCTAACCATTCTGTAAGTTCTTCTGAAAAGTTGAAAGCTGCAACAAATGTAGAAATAGCAATTACAGCATAAATCCATACACGTTTTTGCAAATTGGCAACGATTTCATCATATGCAGGCTTGTTTTCCACAATACTTTATTCGGAAGGGGGTTTTGTTTATTCCCCCGTAAGGTTAATGTACCTCTCTATTGATTGAATAATATGATTGGCACCACTGAGGCTATAATTATCGGCGGAGTAGTTCTACTTCTTTTTGGAGCTAAAAAATTGCCCGAACTTGCTAAAAGTATGGGTCAATCCAAGGCCGCTTTCGATGAGGGATTGAAGGAAGGTATGCAGCCTGAGGACGATGAGGATGAAAGTTCGTGATTTACAAATATATCTTAGATATTCATTAAGTAAAGATATTTTGTTCAGATTTATTCGCAGTAATCTTGCTGGCTTGATTGCAATATTTGTTATTGTCAATTTAATAGACTTTTATGATTATTTTGAAAAAGATAGCGAAATGCAGTATCTTACAATAACGGGGTTTGTTCTTTTATTTTTATTGATTGTATTTGTAAAATATAGAAATCCACTTTCATATTATCCCAGATACGTTCTTTTTGTAAAGGATAGAAATGATTCTTTAGTTAATATGGAACCACGGATAGATCCTTTGGTTACGGCATTAGGTTTGATAAAGCCAAAAGATTTTGTTAATGTTCGCTATGTGGTCTATCCTGAATTAGATTTGGGATTAGATTTTGATCCTAATACTGGAGTAATTTCGGGATATCCTCTTGAATTGGGAAACCACACTTCTGAAGTCAAAATGAAATTTTTGGGAGGTGAATATTCTACAACAGTTAGAGTTGAAGTTATTGAAACTGCAGTTCTTAGAGAGAGAGTTGAAGGAAGTCCAATGGCAGCACCTAGAACGGTAGCTCAGTTACTTCTCAGAGAAGAGGATCTAAAGCAAAGAGAACAAGAAATTGATTTTAGATTAGAGAATAAGAGAATAGATATGGAAGAGGAATTCGTATCTAAGCAAATATCTTTAGAAGAACAATTTGATGTCGAGCGAGCTAATTTTAAGAAAACATTAGAAAAGACTAAAAATCAATATGAAAAATTGTTAGATGATAGAGATAAAAAATTAGAAGAGAAACAGAAAGAATTAGAACAAGGATTAGAAAAGAATAAGGAAAAATATGAAAAAGAGTTGGCTGAATTTGAAGCTAATTTAGATGATAGCAAAGAAAAGATTGATGAATTAGAAACACTTGCAATTGAGACAGGAACGGCAGCTGCCAATATTGAAGAAGAATATGTTGATATGATGGATGCACTTGCTACAGATAATCCTAGCAAAGCGAAAGAGGATGAGAGTAAGCCTGAAAAAACTGTAGACAATAGTCGTGAAGAAGAAGATTTGGATGAGAGAATAAGTGTAGACATTGATTCAGCAACTGAACTTTTCGAAGGTAAAACTGAGGAAAATGCCGAAACTTCTGAAGAAAGTGTAGACGTTGAACCTGAAATCACCTCATTTGATGACGAAAAAGAAGAACCGGAAGGGGAACTTGAGGAAGAAGTAATTGAAGGCGAATCGGAAGATGAAGAATACGATTATGTTTCTATGACTAAGTCTGAACTTGTAGAATTAGCAAAGAAACGAGGTTTAGCAGTTTCAGGAACTAAGAAAAAGTTAATATCTAGATTAGAAGACAATGATTAGCATTTTATAGACACTATCTGTCCCAAAAAAGTTATGTTTTCAAAGCGCATAATTTCAATGTTAGTCGTACTGAGTTTCATTTCTCAGACGCTTGTCGTAGTAGACACAGATTCCTACTCATCAGTAGTAGTTGAAGATTCTTCAATTTTAGAAGAATTATCAGAGCAAGATGGGGCTAGAACTTCTCCTTCTAATATTTCTGTTCCATTTACTAACCTTTTGCAATCAAACTCTCTTTCTACAAATGTGATTACGAACGGGAAAATAATGATTTTTATGGCAGACAGTGCTAATAGTACTTATGGAAGTCAATACAAGGGCCGTGAATTACATGTGTCAGATGGGACCCTCACTGGAACTTCTTTGCTTAAGGATCTGAATCCAGGTGAGGCAGATTTACCTGTTTCGAACCTTGGAGCTGGGATGAGTCATGTTTGGTGGAATGATGTTTTGTATTTTCCATTAGATGATGGAACTGATGAACACGGGCAAGAATTATGGAGAACAGATGGTACTGAGAATGGCACATACATGGTCAAAGATATTAGAGAAGGATCAGCAACTTCATCAATATCTGGTTTGACACTTTGGGAAGACCACATTTACTTTAGCGCCTTAGGAAATAACTCTGTCGGCTATGAATTGTGGAAGAGTGACGGTACCGAAGCAGGCACAGTTTTGGTCAAGGATATTTATCCTGGAGACAGCTGGCAAGATAGTAGTTGGCCACGATATCTTACAGTATTCAATGACAAACTTTACTTCCAAGCCAAAAATATAGAAAATGGTACAGAGCTTTGGACTACAGACGGTACTGAGAATGGTACAACACTAGTCGTAGATATTCGACCGGGAACTATGGGTAACGGCGAAGGTTTTCCTTCTAATCCAAGTTATATTACAGTTTTCAATGATTATATGTATTTTTCAGCTACTAATGAGACTGTTTCAAATGGATTATGGAAATCTGATGGCACTGCAGAGGGTACTTCTCTGGTTAAAGACGCCTACCCAGGATCTAATTCTAACATCCGATCAATAGTACCATCTAGTTTAAGGACATTGGCAGAGTCATCGTTGGATAAATTTGGAATTATGGGAGATCATTTTTACTTTACAGCGCAATCCTGTAGTTCTACAAGATGCGCGAACCTTTGGAAATCAGACGGCACAGAGGAAGGTACAGTGGCAGTTACTGATTTTGACGAGGACAGCAATGGTGAGAATGCTCAAGGTATAATGCACCAAAGAATCGGATTTGTAATTGGAGAATCTAAAATGGTTTTTGTTGTAGATAATGAGACATATGGTGAAGAATTATGGATATCAGATGGTACTACAGAAGGTACACATTTACTTATAGATCTTAATCCAGAAGATGATACTAATGGTTATGCTGGCGATTCTGATATTCATGGTGCAGTTGCAGGCTCAGGTGATATTTTCTATTTTGGAGGAAGGGACGGAGAGTGGTGCAGCCACTGCGAAGAACACCCTAATGTGCTATGGAAAACAGATGGTACAGTAGAGGGGACAGTCAAAATTAATCAGACTTACCCCAAACCCGATTACCCGAACCCTACAGAGTACGTAGGTTGGAATAATTACCCCTTCTTCCCTTTTGGAAATCATTTAGTCTTTCTGGGATATACCTCATGTAGTGGTGGTGGAGGAAGTCACCATCCAGGTTGCCAAGTGGGGTTCTGGATTTTACACAATATAAGTTCTGGTTTTTCCCCAACACCATCTTACTCAGTATACGAAAATGAAGTGTTAGAGCCTATTACTTTCGACTATGCAGAAGCTTACAGAGAAGAGATGGTCTACAAGGGTTCAGGAGACCTTTATCAACTTGATCCAATTTTCCCCGGTGGTGCTGATGATTCTTCCCCTCAAGACATGGTTGTGATTGGAGACACAGCCTATTTTACAGCTCAAGACGAAGACCATGGCAGAGAATTATGGAGGAGTGGTGGAACTAACGAAACTACAAATTTAGTTAAGGACATATGTCCCGGCAGTACAGGCAGTGAAATTTATCATGGACTTACGGTTTTTAACGATTTGATAATATTTAGTGCTAACGACTGTACTAATGGAGAAGAATTATGGATTAGTGATGGAACTGAAAATGGGACTGTCATGATTAAGGATATGAATGAGGGTAGTGGAGATAGCGATCCTTTTAATTTCTTGCAAGTAAATGACGTTGTTTACTTTTCAGGCTCTGACGGAGACGGATCAGATAGAGAACTGTGGAAAACTGATGGAACTACAAATGGCACAGTATTGGTGAAGAATATTAATTCAGCTGATAGCTCGTATCC